>CAZAXX010000010.1:0-41611 GCA_964489265.1 uncultured Coxiellaceae bacterium | reverse complement strand
CCTCTTCACTAATACGCCGCGCTTCGCGGGATGAAACAACACCTAATTGATTACCATCAGCATCAATTAATCGGACTTCTGGGACTCTAATCTCCTCATTAATCCGAGGTTTCTTTTCTGCGCTAATTCTCGTTTCCTCCAATCATTTTTGTCGGATCCCTAAAATAACCGGGATAATTTAAGTTCTCGGGACAACGTCCGGTTCTACATCGTTACGGCTGATGCAGAGGGTACGTCAGTTCGACCCCGTCGCGATATTGCTTCATTTAACAGAACGAGCAGCTGGTCTAAAGACACGCTACCCAAATCTGTACCCTGTTGGGTCCTTACCGAAACAGTACGCGATTCTACTTCACGATCCCCTACCACTAACAGGTAGGGCACACTCTGTAATGTGTGTTCGCGGATTTTAAAGCCGATCTTCTCATTTCTCAAGTCCGATTTTGCTCGAATGCCGTGTTTTTTTAAGAAATTTGCAATTTCTTCACCAAAATCGGCCGCTCGGTCGGTAATATTCATCACAACGGCTTGAGTTGGGGCTAACCAGACGGGCATTTTGCCCGCATAGTTTTCAATTAAAATACCAATAAATCGTTCCAAGGACCCCAAAATGGCCCGATGTAACATCACTGGGACCTTTTTACTGCTATCTTCAGCTATATAATAAGCATCTAAACGCTCAGGCTGGTTATAATCGACCTGCAAGGTGCCGCATTGCCAGGTTCGGCCAATGGAGTCTCTTAAATGAAACTCAATCTTGGGGCCATAAAAAGCAGCTTCTCCAGGCTTTATCTCATAGGCTAAGCCGGCCTGTTTGAGAGAGGTCGCCAGCGCATTTTCAGCAATATCCCATAACTCATCCGAACCAATACGTTTTTCTGGACGAGTGGCAAGCTTGATGATTACTTCGTTAAAACCAAAGTCGCGATAGACATCCAACACCAGGTTAATAAACCGTGCAGACTCACTTTGCAGCTGATCTTCCATACAGAAAATATGAGCATCATCCTGCACCATTTGGCGGACTCGCATTAAGCCGTGCATCGCACCGGATAATTCATTGCGATGACAACAGCCGAATTCTGCCAACCGCAACGGCAAATCGCGATAACTGCGTAAACCTTGCTTGAAAACCTGCACGTGGCAGGGACAACTCATGGGCTTAAGCGCAAAATGGTGATCATCTGCCTCTACCGTAAACATTTCTTCACTAAACATAGCCCAGTGACCGGACTTTTTCCAAAGCTCAAGATCAACTAGCTGTGGTGTCGAAATTTCTTGATAACCATCTTCTCCAACACGTTGGCTAATGTAATCTCTAATCTGACGATAGATAGCCCAACCATTTGGATGCCAAAACACCATGCCAGGTGCTTCTTCTTGCATATGAAACAAATCTAAGGTCTTAGCAATTTTACGATGGTCGCGTTTTTCTGCTTCTTCTAGTCTCAGCAAATACTCATCCAACGCTTTTTTATCAGCCCACGCAGTGCCATAAATACGTTGCAGCATTTCATTATTGGAATCACCACGCCAATAGGCGCCCGCCAATTTGGTAAGTTTAAAGGCTTTTAACTTACCCGTATTTGGAACATGCGGACCTCGACATAAATCGATAAAATCGCCTTGCTGATACAAAGTGAGGGTTTGATCCGCCGGAATATCTTCAATAATTTTGGCTTTGTATTCTTCGCCTAATTTACGGAAAAAACGAATGGCTTCTTCACGAGACATAATAGTGCGAGTGACAACAAATTCTTTTTTTGCCAACTCATGCATCTTTTCTTCAATACGTACTAAATCATCCGGCGTAAATGGCCGCCCAAATGCAAAGTCGTAATAAAAACCATCTTCAATCACAGGACCAATTGTCACTTGTGCGGTTGGGAAAAGAGATTTGACCGCTTGCGCAAGCAAATGCGCCGTGGAATGACGAATCACTTCCAGTGCGGCCGGATCTTTTTCTGTAACGATTGAAATGGTCGCATCTTTTTCGACTAAATAAGATGTATCAACCAACTTACCATCCACTTTGCCGGCAATTGCAGCTTTCGCTAATCCCGCGCCAATACTCGCGGCTATTTGCGCAACCGTAATTGCACTCTCAAAATGTTTTTGGCTTCCATCTGGTAAAGTAATGACAGGCATGTTCGTTTGCCTCTTGCAAAAAAATATCCCCTGCGGATGCAAGGGATTGTCAATTCATCTGGTAGGCACGAGTGGGATCGAACCACCGACCACCACCATGTCAAGGTGATGCTCTACCACTGAGCTACGTGCCTGTTTTAAGGACAAGAAAGATAGCATCAGACAGGAATAGACGCAAGGATTTCCTTGATCAAAATCCAATATTATCTTGCTCAATTTCTTTGATTAAGTCCCTCACTCGCGCCGCTTCTTCAAATTCTAAATTATGCGCATGCTCATACATTTTTTTCTCAAGCTCTGCAATTTTAGCTTTGCGTTTTTCTACAGGTAAAGCAAGATATTCCGCTTGTTGCTCGGTTACTTTGGAATAGAGCTTGCCACGCACTGAGCTTGATCCATACGCGCCTTCCATAATATCTCGAATCGCTTTTTGCACGCCGCGGGGAGTAATATTATTTGCGATGTTATGTTCATGCTGTTTTGTGCGGCGACGTTCTGTTTCTTCCATCGCTTTTCGCATCGACTCAGTGACCCGGTCTGCATATAAAATCGCTTGTCCGTTAAAATGTCTTGCGACACGACCAATCGTTTGGACCAATGAAGTTTCTGAACGTAAAAATCCTTCTTTGTCTGCATCGAGAATTGCAACTAGGGAAACTTCGGGCATATCCAAACCTTCGCGCAACAGATTGATCCCAACCAACACATCACATTTTCCCAAGCGTAAATCACGGATAATTTCCACTCGTTCTACTGTATCAATATCGGAATGCAAATAACGAACGCGAACGCCGTGTTCTTGCAAATATTCCGTTAAATCTTCTGCTAAACGTTTTGTTAACGTGGTGACTAACACACGCTCATTGAGCGCAACGCAACGATTGATCTCAGACAATAAGTCATCGACTTGTGTGCGCGCAGGTCGTACTTCTACTTTTGGATCTAACAAACCCGTTGGACGCACAACTTGTTCTACCACGGCGCTAGAATAGTCTTTCTCATATTGTGCGGGTGTCGCTGAAACAAAAATCATTTGCGGTGCGCGCGCTTCAAATTCGTCAAAACGCAATGGACGATTATCCAATGCAGAAGGTAGCCGAAATCCATACTCAACCAACGTTTCTTTACGCGAACGATCACCACGATACATACCACGTAACTGCGGTACGGTGACATGCGATTCATCTACAATTAAAAGTGATTCGGGAGGCAAATAATCGAATAATGTCGGCGGTGACTCACCTGCTTTACGTCCAGATAAATAACGTGAATAATTTTCAATTCCCGAGCAATAACCCAATTCATTCATGAGTTCGATATCATAAAGCGTACGCTGCTCTAAGCGTTGTACTTCGACCAATTTATTTAAACCGCGCAATTCTTCCAGACGTGCTTTTAATTCTATTTTGATTTGATCAATCGCTTCCACCACTCGCTCACGTGGTGTGACGTAATGTGATTTTGGATAAATAGTAAGACGTGGAACGCGACGAGAAATTTCGCCAGTGAGTGGATCAAAGAAAGCGAGATTTTCAATTTCATCACCAAAAAGTTCGATGCGCACAGCTTCTTTATCCGATTCAGCCGGATACACATCGATTACATCACCGCGCACGCGATAGGTTGCGCGATATAAATCAACATCGTTGCGTGTATATTGCAATTCCGCAAGCCGTCTTAATAATTGGCGATGATCAATTCTATCGCCACGATCCAGATGCAATACCATGCTTAAATACATGCGTGGATCGCCTAAACCATAAATAGCAGAAACCGTTGCTACAATAATGGCATCACGTCGCTCTAACAACGCTTTGGTCGCTGACAAACGCATTTGTTCAATGTGATCATTGATCGATGCATCTTTTGCAATATAAGTATCAGAGGATGGAACATACGCTTCTGGCTGATAATAATCATAATAAGAAACAAAATATTCAACCGCATTATTGGGGAAAAATTCCTTCATCTCACCATATAGCTGAGCGGCTAGTGTTTTATTAGGCGCTAAAATAATTGTAGGACGTTGCACAGCTTGAATCACATTTGCCACTGTGAAGGTTTTACCTGAACCCGTCACCCCCAGTAATGTTTGATGGCTCAAACCTTGTTGTAAGCCATTAATCAATTGCTCGATTGCTGCTGGTTGATCACCTGCCGGTTTAAAATCAGAGTGAATCTGGAAATTATTTTGATTTTGCGACATAAAGAAAAACACCTCGATAGTCTTTGTGATTGTAAATCAATTGACGCGAGGTGTCTCTTAAATGAGTGTGGAAATTTAGCCTGCGCGCATTGGAATTTGAATGTCGGTTGGATAATCATATGCTGAACCATCCGCCATATCGACACCTGCACCAATCACACCACCAAAAATTACATTACCAAACGCCATTGCTTTTGTTTTAGATGGCACAACTACCGTACCTTGCTTGTGACCTTTTTTACAGTTAACAACTAAATCTTTAAAACTGCGATGAACGGTAACTGAAGCTGGTGTTTGATTCACATACCACTTACCTTTATCGTTGGTAAGCGAACACATTGCACCTTGGATTGCTGGGGTATTTACAGAAACACTCTGATTAGTACCATTAACAATGGATGCACAGCCTGTCAGCAATGAAAATGCAGCAATAAATACTGACGCTGATAATATTTTCTTCATTAGGATTCCCCTGAGTTTAAGTTAAGCGTGGTGATTTTACTCAGGCAAATGGATGCTGTCAATAAATTGACCTATTTAGCTATGGCTTGCCGTATTTCATCAATAAAACCGAAGCGGTCAAGATTCTGCATACGCATTGGATAAAGAAGACCATCTAAATGGTCACATTCATGTTGCACCACTCTGGCATGATAGCCTTCGGCCTGGCGATCAATCAGTTGTCCATCGGCTGAATAACCTCGGTAGCGAATCGCTTGGCAGCGCTTTACTTCTCCCATCAAACCGGGCAGAGAAAAACAAGCTTCCCATGCTGTCGTGGTTTCTTCAGTTAAAAATTCTATAGTTGGATTAATTAAGACTGTGAGGGGAATGCCCTCGTGATGGCCACGTGCTTTGGCGCGTTCCAAAGAAAGCTCGAAAACAACCACCCGCCACGGTTTAAACACCTGAGGTGCCGCGAGTCCCACACCATCCAATTTATAGAATGTTTCCACTAAATCAGCGAGAAATGCTTGAACTTCAGGCGAGGCAATATCAGTAATTTCATCCGCACGACGTTGTAGAACAGGGTGCCCCATACGGGCAACGGGTAATATCATTTTTATCTCCTCGGAATTAGGGCGTGCCCGCCATTTTCCCTATTTATAAAAAAATAATCAACGTCCACTGTAGCTGAAAGATTTCAACTCCTTTATAATTGCCCTCCGCTCGTTTTTTCAGAAAAAAAATTTTTGGAGTGATAGCAATGATTAAAGAACTCGCTGCCCGTGTGCAACGTATTAAACCTTCGCCGACTCTAGCAGTTTCTGCGCGTGCAGATGAACTTATTTCTGCTGGTAAAAATATTATTAGCTTAAGCGTAGGCGAGCCTGATTTCGATACTCCTGATTTTATTAAAGAAGCCGCCATCAAAGCGATTCATGATGGCATGACAAAATATACCGCGGTTGATGGTACTGCTGGATTGAAAAAAGCGATCTTGAATAAATTTGAACGTGATAACAATTTAAAATATGAACCCTCCCAAATTTTGGTTTCGAGTGGCGCAAAACATAGTTTATATAATTTATTTGCTGCTGTATTAAACCCGGGTGATGAAGTCATTATTCCAGCACCTTATTGGGTTTCCTATCCTGACATGGTTAAATTAATGGATGCCATACCTGTCATCGTCAAAGCAGACATTGAACAAAACTTCAAAATTACCCCCGCTCAATTAGATGCAGCCATTACACCGAAAACTCGTTTGGTTATTTTAAACAGTCCTTCTAACCCGACTGGTGTTGCTTATTCTGCAGATGAGTTAAAAGCATTAAGTAAAGTTTTATTGAAACATCCTAATTTAATTGTCGCTTCTGATGATATTTATGAACACACACTTTGGGACAACAATCCTTTTTATAATATTTTGATGGTTTGTCCAGAATTATACGATCGTTGTATTGTCGTGAATGGTGTATCAAAAGCGTATGCCATGACGGGTTGGCGCATTGGTTATGCAGCAGGTCCAACCAAAGTGATCGCTGCCATGAAAAAAATCCAATCGCAAAGCACATCCAATCCAACCAGCATTGCACAAGCTGCTGCACAAGCTGCATTGAATGGTGATCAATCCTGTATTGCGATGATGACTCGCGCATACAAAGAGCGCCATGATTTTATCGTTGCAGAATTACAAAAAATGCCTGGCGTAAAAGTTCAACCATGCGATGGCACTTTTTATAGCTTCCCTTGTGTTGAAGAGCTTATTGAAAAAGCAGCGAACATTAATAATGATATTGAACTCGCAGAATATCTATTAACTGAAGCAGGCATTGCAATCGTACCGGGCTCCGCATTCGGCTCTCCAGGCTATTTGCGTATCTCTTATGCAACCAGCATGGACAAAGTGAAAGAGGCGATGCAACGCATGCATACGGCGATTGAAAATTTATTAAAATAATATTGACGGAAATAAATTACGATATTAGTATGCAACTCTCTTAATTAATGTGTTCCCCGGTAGCTCAGTCGGTAGAGCAATTGACTGTTAATCAATGGGTCACTGGTTCGAGTCCAGTCCGGGGAGCCAGTTTCTGGCAAAATATCTGAAAGTCTTTTCAAAAAAAAATTCTTTAGTCTAATTAAGACTATTACATCTCAGTCCAAATACAACTCTTTGAATGTTTTACAGTGCACTTCTGTCCGCAAATCAAAATGCTGGAGAGAGTATAATTATATGAGTATAGCTACCCAAAAAATCATATCAATATTGAGGAGGGGTTGTTATGAAAAGCAAAGTTAATCGTTGGTTAGCGGCTGTTGTTTGTGCATTAAGTATGTTTGCGATTTCGGGTGCTGCTGAAGCATATTGTCGGTGGGTGCCCACTCATTGGGTAAATGGACATAGAGTTTCTGGTCATCAGGTTTGCGGCGGTGGATATGGATATGGATATGGATATGGATATGGATATCGACATGGATATCGACATGGTTATGGGTATGGAAATGTATACTGCAAATGGGTACCTGGGCATTATCGATATGGATATTGGCATGAGGGACATCGTGTTTGCTGGCGTAGATAATCAGTTTGTCATTCACACTTGACATCGTCTTACTTTTCGTTTGTAAGACGATGTCATTTTAGTAAAGATACTTCACACTCATTTTTTATCACGTAGTTTTCATGTTGCGCATAATTCTAGTTTTTCAAAATTGCATATTATCTTAAACAGCAGATTATTCGAGCTGATCACTATATTTGCAAATTCGATGAATACTTCTAAATTTGACCAAAAAAAAGATGTTTCTAGTAAAGAAAATGCAAAAATCCTTGCTCCTAGACAAATATTCAAATAAATTAGGTGCTTGAAACCTCTTTGATATGATCCGCGAGACATCGAGATGGGGACAAAATTTAGTGATCAAATATAAGGAGATATATTGATGAAAAAGCAATTGCGAATTTCGCTTGTTACAACCGCTGTGTTGCTGGCTGCTTCAACGTCATGCTTCGCACACGCAGCAAACTACAAAGGTGAAAACTACAAAGGTGAAGCGATGGCTCCATGCCCCACTCCACTGATGATTAGAGATGGTTTTTACCTCGGTGCGCAAGTTGGTTATGATTCTTACCGCGCTCGTACAAATCTAGATTTCGTTTCAGGTGAAGACAGCTTCGTTTCTAACCCTGTTACAAATCCAACAGGCTTTGTAGGTGGCGTGTTCGGCGGTTACGGTCAATATTTTAACGAAATATATTACCTAGGCGGCGAAATCTTCATCAACGGCAGCGGCGCAAGCCAAAGCACCAACACAGCTTTCTCTGACAGCGTACTTGGCGAAGCTGGCTCCATCTATTCCAAGGTTAGCGTTGGAACAAGCTATGGTATTAGCTTATTACCAGGTGTTAAGTTGAATGATGCTTCATTGTTGTATGTACGTTTAGGTTACAACCGTGCTGACATCAAAGGTCAAGGCACCGTTGTATCTGATGGCGTTACATTCAGTGCAAGCAACTCACATTGGAGCGGTGGCTTCAACTACGGTTTAGGTATCGAATCTTCATTCTACCCAAACTGGAGTGCTAGATTAGAATACACCCACACCAACTACAACTCCTTCAATGTTGGCTTCGGCACAAGCGTTTCACCATCTGATAACCAAGGCATGCTTGGCTTGATTTATCACTTCGCTTAGAAAAAAACAGACAGGGTGGATATCGCAAGGTATCTACCCTTTTCTTTTTCCCTCGCTAAAAATCTAGAGTGTCATCATGAAAATCATCGTTGTTGGCGGAACTGGCAAAATTGGCCAAGCCGTAGTTAAAGAACTTTCAGAACGTCATACTATTATCGTTGCAGGACATCAACATGGTGATATACAACTCGATATCACTGATCTTTCTTCAATTGAAAAAATGTATCAATCTGTCGGTAAATTTGATGCTGTTGTTTCAACAACAGGAAAAGTTTATTTCGGAGAATTTACTACGATGAAGGCAAGTGACTATGCCATCGGTCTCAATGATAAATTAATGGGACAAGTTAATCTTGTTCTTCTTGGGCACAAATTTATAAATGAAGGTGGCTCATTCACCTTAACCAGTGGAATTTTAAACAATGATCCTATTCGCTTTGGATCTTCTGCTTCGATGGTGAATGGCGCTATTGATGGATTTGTACGAAGTGCCGCAATCGAACTTCCCAAAGGTATTCGCATTAACAGCGTAAGCCCTACCATGATCACAGAATCCATCGCAGATTATGCTAGTTATTTTCGCGGATTTGAGTCTGTTCCAGCAGCTCGGGTTGCTTTAGCCTACAGCAAAAGTGTGGAAGGACTTCAAACGGGACAAGTATATCGCGTTGGTTATTAACCTCTGGGGTCAGTAAACAGACCCTATTATCATTTTTATCATTGACAAACTATTCAGCCATCCGGAAAATCGTTTGATCTTTGCAGGAGGCACTCACGCTAATGAATCCAGGAAAACAGTTTCGTAATACGCTGCAACTCGAAAAACCCGTTCAAATTGTTGGTACCATTAATGCCTATACAGCCATACTTGCCAGAGAGTCTGGTTTTCATGCGATTTATTTATCCGGCGCAGGCGTTGCAAATGCATCTCATGGTTTACCTGATTTGGGTATTACTACACTGAATGATGTACTCGAAGATGCGCGCCGCATTACGAGCGCTGTCGATTTACCTTTGCTTGTCGATATTGATACCGGCTGGGGAAGTGCGTTCAATATTGCGAGAACAATTCGAGAAATGATTAAGGCAGGCGTCGCTGCCGTTCATATTGAAGATCAAGCACAGGCAAAACGTTGCGGCCATCGACCAGGCAAAGCAATTGTTGAAACAACTGAAATGACCGATAGAATTAAAATCGCAGTCGATGCTAAAACCAATCCTGATTTTGTCATCATGGCTCGCACCGATGCGCTAGCATCAGAAGGACTGACTGCAGCAATTGATCGCGCCATGCAATATGTCGAAGCAGGCGCTGATATGATTTTTTTTGAAGGTGTGCGTGAACTCTCAGAATATCGAGCACTCACACAGCAATGCAAAGTTCCCGTATTAGCAAACATCACTGAATTTGGTCTCACCCCGTTATTTACCCTCAATGAATTAAAAGAAGCTGGAATTAGTCTTGTGCTCTATCCTCTCAGTGCATTTCGCGCGATGAATCAAGCCGCACTCAACGTGTATCAAACCATACGCAAGAAAGGTACCCAACAAGAATTAATTCCCACGATGCAAACTCGAGACGAGTTATATCATTTTTTAAATTATCATTCGTACGAAAAAAAATTGGATGAACTTTTTGCAAAGGAAAAAAACAATGGATAAAAAAACAGGCGGTTTAGCAGGAATCACTGTCGGCGATACCGCAATCAGTACTGTCGGAAAAGAAGGCGTAGGATTGACTTATCGAGGATATGATATTCATGACTTAGCAGCGCATAGCAGTTTTGAAGAAGTTGCCTATTTGCTTATTTACGGCGAATTACCCAATCAAGTTGAATTACAAGCCTATCGCGAAAAATTAATGATGCTGCGTGAACTTCCCGACCCAGTCAAATTAGTGCTTGAAGCAATCCCTGCTAAAACGCATCCCATGGATGTGTTACGTACCGGTTGCTCTATGTTAGGTACGCTTGAGCCCGAGTCCAAACAATACAAACAACAAGATGTAGCTGATCGCCTGATTGCAAGCACGCCCAGCATGTTGCTGTACTGGTATCAATTTCATCGCACCGGCAAACGCATTAAAACAATTTCTGATGAGAATTCAATTGCAGGCCATTTTTTATATTTATTACATGATAAAAAGCCCAGTGAAAATCATCTCCGTGCTCTCGATGTTTCTTTGATTCTGTACGCTGAGCATGAATTCAATGCGTCAACATTCGCAGCACGCGTGACAACATCCACTGAATCCGATTTTTATTCTGCGATTGTTGCGGGCATTGGCACTCTGCGCGGTCCATTGCATGGAGGTGCGAACGAAGCGGCGATGGATCTGATTTCGCGTTTTAAAAATCCTGAAGAAGCCGAACGTGGAATTCATACCATGTTAGCGAATAAAAATAAAATCATGGGATTTGGTCATCGTGTCTATAAAATTTCTGATCCACGTTCTGACATCATCAAAGAATGGTCAAAGAAATTATCTGAACGCGCAGAAGATGGTTATCTCTATCCCATCTCAGAGCGTATCGAAAAAGTATTATGGGATGAAAAACATTTATTTCCCAATTTAGATTTTTACAGCGCAACCGCCTATCACTTTAGTGGAATTCCAACACCCATGTTTACGCCACTTTTTGTGATGTCACGAATCTCTGGCTGGAGCGCACATATTATCGAACAACGCAGTGATAATCGCCTGATTCGTCCTGATGGAAATTACATCGGACCAAACCCACGCGATTATGTTCCTTTAGACAAACGAGGTTAATCCATGATAGATCATGCAGCAGAAGTCAATGTACGCCCCACCTTTGACAAAGAAATAGTCACAATTGCAGATTATGTTGCCAAGCACACAATCTCCAGCGAATTGGCCTACTCCACCGCGCGCTATTGCTTAATGGATGCAATGGCGTGCGCTTTTCTCGCATTACAGCACCCACAATGCACGAAATTACTTGGGCCCATTGTACCTGGCACTCAGGTTCCAAATGGCTCACGCGTGCCTGGAACGAGCTTTGAGCTTGATCCAATACTGGCGGCCTTCAATATCGGCACACAAATCCGCTGGTTGGATTTTAATGACACATGGCTCGCTGCCGAGTGGGGACATCCTTCTGATAACTTAGGCGCGATTTTAGCGCTTGGGGATTATCTCAGTCGAACAAACAACGCTGAAAATAAATCACCGCTCACTATGCGAGATGTACTCACCGCAATGATCAAAGCTTACGAAATTCAAGGTATCTTAGCCTTGGAAAATGGCTTTAATCGCGTTGGATTAGATCATGTCGTGCTAGTCAAAGTCGCTTCTGCAGCAGTTGCTATGCAGATGTTAGGCGGTTCGCATGAAGACATTGTCAAAGTGCTATCGCACGCTTGGCTTGATGGCCAAAGCTTACGAACCTATCGTCACTCACCCAATACTGGCTCAAGAAAATCTTGGGCGGCTGGTGATGCAACCAGTCGTGCAGTCCGGCTTGCCTGGTTGGTGAAGCAAGGTGAAATGGGCTATCCCAGCGCTCTCAGCGTAAAAACCTGGGGATTTTATGACGTATTATTCCGTGGCCAAGCTTTCCGTTTACCGCGTGCATTTGATGCGTATGTGATGGAAAATATTTTATTTAAAATTTCTTTCCCAGCCGAATTCCACGCGCAAACCGCTGTTGAATGCGCGATTGCATTACATGAGAGCATTAAAAACAGGCTCGATCAAATTGATAAAATCATTTTAACAACCCAAGAATCTGCGATTCGCATTATTAGCAAAACCGGGCCCTTGTATAATTACGCTGATCGTGATCATTGTTTACAGTACATGGTGGCGGCTGGTCTTTTATTTGGAAATTTAAAAGCAGAATATTACACCGATCAATTCGCGAGTGATCCGCGCATTGATGCATTGCGTAGCAAAATGCTTGTGACAGAAGATCCACAATTCACCAAAGATTATCTTGACGCGGATAAACGTTCTATCGCAAATGCCATTCAAATTTATTTCAAAGATGGTACGCATACTGACAAAGTACAAGTTGAGTATCCGATCGGTCACAAACGTCGTCGTGAGGAAGGCATTCCTCTATTGCTGAAGAAATTTGAAAATAGTTTGGCGTCACATTTTTCGAAAGAACAAGTCTCGCAAATGCTCGCATTATTTTCCGAACAGAAAAAATTGGAAACGATGCCTGTTAGTGAATTTATGCAATTGTTTGTAAAAAATAAGTAAAGGACAATGACATGGAAGCCAGAAAAAAAGATAGATATGAAGTAAGACCGGAGGGTACTTTTGATACCGAAGAAAAAGCATATGTAGAAGGGGAATCTGAAGAAGCAATGCTTTATATATGGTTATCACAAAAAATACCAGCTACTGAATCCAATGATCTGGATCTTTGGCACCTGCACACTCTCCTTGATGATATTCACAATGCTTTTGATGATGAATCTGACTATACCCCGCTCTCTAGCAAAGAAAAAAAGCAATTAACACCTCTTAATCGAGAATTTTTTCCCTCACAAAAAGCAGGCTTATTTTCATGTCTTAAACAGGTTGACTACAAGAGTGAGCGCCAACAATTTATAAGAGCTGTACTTGGTCACGAATTTGAGCAAATAAAATTAATTAATTCACGCTATCAAACAGTAAAAAAATTAAATAATGCTAAAGCATCTAATGTTCTCCGGTAAATCAATCAAATAGTGTCATCCTGAACGAAGTGAAGGACCTCCAGATATATGGAGATCCTTCGCTCAACGGCTGTTGTCATCCTGAGAGCGCCTTTTGCTCGAAGGATCTCCTCATATTTATTGGGAGATCCTTCACTTCGTTCAGGATGACAAAAGCCTTATTTCCAGGCTTTTTGAGCGGCCACATAAAAAATTTACTGATTCACCGGACACTACGCTCAGGATGACACAAATACAGACTAGTTCGGTTTACATTTTGTATAAACCACTGTAGAAGTCACTGCAACAACGCCACAGGCAACTCCCAATCCTATTGTAAATAATCGAGAACGGTGCGGCTTTGGAGTTATTTGAGAAGTCGCTGCGGCTTTGTCAGCTTCATTTTGTTGTTGTTCTAAATCAAACGCTCTAAGAGCAATATCAGCCGTTGCATTCGTATAAAATAATCCAGCTTGTTTAAGCACAGAAAAAAACTCAAGCATGAGCGCATGCTTAGAATTTTGCAGCAAGTTTTGTCTAGTAGAAGCTAAATTTTCTGTTTTCACTTGATCAAGTGTGAGAGGTTCCAATGCTTGCAATGCTGTGTAAAATTGTTTGCGTAGTTCTTCCTGATTCGTATAATCAACCACAATTTTCGTTTGAATGCTATTAAAGAAATTTGCTAACGGAAATCTTTTTTGCATCAAATCATTGAGACGCTTATTTACGTATCGAATACATGCTTCAGCTGTCATGTTAGCTACCCAATGCGGATCATTTTTAGTTAATGCTAAAATAACAGATGATTTTGGCGTGGCCTTCGCCTCAGTAATAAATTGAATTAGACTTTTAAAAGAATGATATGCATTACCTTCTACATTTTTAAAGGAATTATCATCGTAAATCGCGCCTACATCTAATGCACAAATAATTCGTACTGAACGCGCGTATTTCATAGCAATAGTTAAAGCAATGCGATGACCATAATAAGTGATATCTTCACCCGCTTCATCCAGATTTCTAAAACCTGGGGCATCAACCAACAAAATATTATTTTGCCCTTGATACATGCCTAACCACTTGGTTTTTGAACATGGATAATTATCATGATCTATCTTTGCAACAGGATGGCTAGTATCTGCATTCTGATTTTCAATCTCCCAGATGTATCTTCCGAAGAACCAATGTTTATCCTTCTTTAGTGGTACGCCCGCTAATGCATTGGTTAATGTACTTTTCCCAGCATCACTTTGACCGAAGATAATCACTAAATCCTGATTACGGCAGGTGTTAATAATCTCACTTGCATGCGCAGCGACTTCTTCTATAAATGTTCTGCGTGCGGAGAAATAATCGATAAAATGATTTACGTGGCCGTCAAATAAATTCTGATATTCAGTTGGAGTTAAACCAAAGGACCAGTGAATAGGTTTATTTTGTTCAAAATCAAAATCTTTATAACCTCTATCTTTCAAAATCCTCTTTAACTTATTATTAAACTGATCAATTTGAATCACTTCAAGCGTAAATAATTGCGCTTCAGAGTTGACATAAAATAGTTTGTCATCCACCAAGAGATATTCATTACGATGATAAGTTAAATAAGGGGATGAAGGAAAGATATCTCGAGTTTCTCGGTTATTTTGCAAAATTTTAAAGAGAATACGCCGTTCAAAAAAATTGGCTGCATGTCTTATTGAATCAAATTGTCTTCGCAATTCAGGTGATTCGTGCTCATGTGTTTGTGAGGAAGCTTCGCCAAAGGTAGTTATGAAAGCTTTGTCTATCCGACGATCTTCTTCATCACTCAACATTTGTTCTATTTGTTGGGGAATATCTATTTCGTTTGTTTTTTGTTCTTGAGACCTAAACATGAAGCTACTTTCCTATTTACGGGCGGACACATAGGCTTGCCCCGGCATGTTTGTGGCCGGGGCCCGTCCCCAGACATAATCACGTGGTTTGCTGAAACACATCAGCCGCTTTACTCTGCACGCTCGTTCCAAAATCTTCTAATGTTTTGCCCATTTTCGATTTCATCGCTTCCATGCCAGGCTGAACAATATTACTGATCCATGTCACCGTAGGTTGATAAGCACCGACTAACACAGAGTCTGTCCAAATCGGTTGTTTCGCAACAGGGGTCAGCTGCACAACAAAGATCAGCACCAAGTTGACTAAAAAGCCGCGACCCAATCCACACAAGACACCAATCAAGCGATTGATAATGCTAACACCACCACTTTCTACTGCAGAATTGACAATGTAACCAATAATCGCACCCACAAGCACTGTCGCCAAAAATAACAATACAAAACTGACACCCAATGCAAACATAGAAGCATGGGTACTTGTTGCTTCTACTACATTCGATGATGCCGATGAAACAAGGGATTGCACTTTATCTGAATTCGAAAAATGCGCAGCCACCGGCGCCGCAAAAAGACTGGCAATAAAAGTCGCTGCAATCCAGCTCAATAACGAAATAATTTCTCTGACGCCACCACGCATCAGACCACTCACAGCAGACAGTAAAAATATCCCCAATATGATGTAATCTATCCAATTGTAACTGGTCGCCTCCATATCTCTTACCCCTCTGCATGCGTTATTTTCAAAAAAATCGCTCAAGAAAGCTTGTTTTTTAACCAATAAACTTCTTCTGGTTGCTTAGTATAAAATCTACTAGATATTATCATGTATCATATAGTTAAGTGATAGAAAAATCTGGCCTAATTGCAAGGAAGTTCTTCCATGCATGAAGAGTTAATTAATACTATCAAAGCAAGTAAAATTTTCTCGTCCCTGGATGAGCACGCCGTCAATAAAATTGCCGCCAAATTTTCTGAAGTCGTATTCGATAGCAACGAAGTTATATTTTATCAAGGTGATCCCTCAACCAGTGTTTATCTTTTACTGAATGGGAAATTACTTGCCTCATTAACCACGTCGACAGGTGAAACAAAAATTGTAGGCCATATCGATGCAGGCGAATCCGTAGGCGAAGCGGGTGCATTAACGGGCGAACCTCGCTCACTCACAATTAAAACCGTTGAGCCTTGCATTCTCTATCGTTTACTCAGCAAAGATTTTATCGAAATATGTCATCAATATCCTTCTGTGATGTTTGCAACCATTCCACCCATGGTCGCTCGTTCCAGCAGTTTGCTAAATTTATTATTTCAAGAAAAAACCAATAAACATATTGCGATAGTGCCTGCCAATCGTGACACTTCCCTGGAAAAGTTTGCAGAAAAACTGCAGCACTATATTGAAAATTATCCCAGCATCATTTTTCTTTCGGATTATCATCCAGATTTTAGCAACAAAAAAATTGATACAGCCCGCATCAAAGAAAAAATCAGTGAGCTTGAGAAAACCCGGAAAAAATCCCATAAAATTTTATATTTATTGAAATCATGCGAAACACCATTAGCCAAAGTTGCATTTAAAAAAGCGACCAATATATATTTAACCGCTTACAGCAATTCAACACCTAAAATTGATTCCATGCTATTTGAACGAATCAATGTGCAAAAAAATCATTATAAATTGGAACCCAATTTACTGTTGTTACACACTGAAAACACTGCGATGCCGCACAACACTTCCAATTGGTTGTCACTCACCCAGTTTGCAATGTATCATCATCTTCGCCTGCAAGTGACCAAAGATTACTTACGTTTGTTACGCTTTATTCGCGGCAAAACAACAGGATTGGTATTGAGCGGTGGTGGCACACGCTGTTTCGCACATTTAGGCGTGATCAAAGCATTGCGCGAAGAAAAAATTCCGATTGATATGATTGGTGGCACCAGTGCCGGCGCAATTATTGCGGGATGCTATGCGATACATGAATCATTTGAAGATGCGTGTGAACGGTTTTTTAAAGTGACACAGGCATCCAATCGATCTGTTTCCTGGCGAAGTTTAACATGGCCCATTATTTCTCTGTTCAATGCAGAAAAATTTACGAATTCTTTAATTGACGTTTTTGATACGATTCAGATTGAAGACTTATGGATACCGTATTTTTGTATTTCTTGCAATCTTGCAACCAATAATGAAGAAACACATTGCCGCGGACTTTTATGGGAAAAAACGCGCGCTAGCTCTTCTGTGCCAGGACTGATTCCACCTGTGTTAATCAATCATGAATTACATATGGATGGCGGCTTATTAAATAATTTGCCTGTCGATATCATGCGAACATTTCTTGGTAACAAAGCGAGAATCATTGGTGTTGATTTAAATAGTTTTACGCATGATTTACATAAATATCAATTTCCGCCGATTCTCACCTTTAAACAGGCCTTGCTCGCGAAATTAGGATTCACCAACCAAGTCTATCGATTCCCGCGCTTTGTTGATACTTTTTTACGATCGCTCTTCATCGGTTCGCTCGCAAAATCCAGACAAAATGGTTTGTCTGCGAATATTCTGATTAGTCTCGATCTAAATAAATATCGTTTATTAAATACCAATCCAAAACATGCGAATAAATTAATTGAGTTAGGTTATGAAGCGACTATACAGCAAATTGAAAAATTAAAATCAGAAGACGAATAGACTCTAGAGAAAAACTTTCATCACATTAGGGCAATTACTAAATAACGCATTAACACCCGCCGCAAACAATTCACTTGCACGATTCGGATCATCTACTGTGTACGATAACAAAGGATAACCTGAGTGTTTGATCTCATCGATTCTTGCTTGAGTTAAAATAAACTGATTTACATGAATGGAAGCGCATTGCAATTCATCATAGGATTTTTTCCAATCGGGTTGCCATTCATTCATGAGATAAGCGAGTGAACTCGTGGGAGAATACTTTCTGACGAGAAGCCTAACCTGCTGAGAGAAACTTGAAATCAACGGTGGCTCCCGATCAGTTGGCCAATATTGTTCAATCAACTGCAATACTTTTTTTACCGTCTGTTCTTCCCTGCCTAACGATGGTTTAATTTCTATGTTGGCCATGAGTTTGCATTCACGCACTAACTGCAACACTTCTAGCAATGTTGGAATTCTTTCGTTAGCAAAAGCAGGACTAAACCAACTTCCCGCGTCTAATTTGCGTAATTCTGCATACGAATACTGACTGACTTCACCTTTTCCATTCGTCGTGCGATCTAATGTTTCATCATGAATCACGACTGCTTCGCCACACGCGGAAAGCATCACATCAAATTCTATCCATTTCGCGCCAATTTTCGCTGCTTTCTGAAATGCAGCTAACGTATTTTCAGGTGCCAATGCACTCGCACCACGATGCGCAATAATGGGTGAAAGATAGTTATTGAGAAAGTGCATTAGCTAAATGAATTCCCAGAACGCCTGCCACAATTAACATTATCGAAATTATTTTGCGCAGTGACATCCGCTCATCAAAAATCATGACGCCAATCATTGCGACTAAAATAGTTCCGATGCCCGACCAAATTGCATAGACTATGCTAACATCCATACCCTGAATCGCCAACGTTAAAGCAACAAATGAAATCCCGTAAAATATGGCTAAACAGAGCGATGGCTTCCATTTTTTTAAGCCATGCGACAATTTCATCGAAATTGTGCCTAACACACCAAATGGAATTGCAACAATTAGGTACCACCAACTATCATTTAAGATCATGTATTTTTATCCTAATCTTAAACCCATGACGCCCACAATAATCAAACCTAATGCGCCTAGCTTGATGAGTGTCATGGGTTCATGAAAATAAAACACGCCAATTATGGCAATTAATGATGTCCCAAGCCCAGCCCAAATTGCATAAGCCACGCTAATTTCCAGACGTTTCAGAGACAATGTCAAACAGATGAAAGATAATAAATAAAAAACAAACAGCAGTATGGAAGGAACCGGTTTCGTGAACCCATTTGCTAATTTCATCGATGTTGTACCAGCTACTTCAAGCAAAATTGCTAACACTAAATAAACGATAGCCATCAAATCTCCACTGTCATCCCGAGCCTCGCTCAGGATGACATTTATATTAGTTATGTACTACTTTCACAACATCCGCACTCGGTGCTGCTGCCAGCACTATCGTTGCGGTTATTCTCATTTTATCACCGACTGATAAATTATTACTTGCTGCTCCAATGCCATTGCTAAATTTCGCCATCACTTGCGGCATGGGCCCAGGTGTTAATTCACCCATAAAATTAATTTGGTGCAAATAAAACTTTTGATCTGGATATTGTTTGTTGAGTTGATCCAATTCAACCTTTGCCTGCTGATAAATATTCTCACGTAACGTGGTATTTGCAGTACGTAATTCATCATCACTTGGTGTAAATTGCACGTTATCCAATGTAAATGTTTCGCCAGGTTTACTCATGGATTTCGCTTTATCACGAATACCTGATAGCGCTGATTCAGGCAAGCGTGCTTGCGCTGACACTTGTACTTTTTCCAGCCCCGACTGATCTTGCGATCGATCGAATGATATAATGTGCCACTCAGCTTTACCAGTCAATTGATTGAGTTTGTCCAAAATAGTACTTTGAATTTTACCGACATCGCTATCACTGACAGACGCATTAATGCCAACGGTGACTAAAGCCGTTTTCGTCGTCACCCATTGTTCTGCAGATAATTGCAACGTGACTTTATTTAATAAAGGTTCCAAATTAACATCTGCCCACGCTGGCAGCATCAAGAATAAACCCGCTAAAACACTCACTATTTTTCGCATGACAGTTTCCTCCTTACCACTTTTTATAGGATAAATACTCAGGTTTCCACATATAATTTTGCAAATACTCTTCCACAGCCACTGGCGGAATAAAATCAGCCACGCCAGAGTCAATCGCTTCTTTTGCTACAGCCGTCGCCACATGCAATGAAACGTCGCGAATCGTGCGAAGCGGCGGCAATAGATTAGCATTCACATCCAAGCGCGCTGGAGAACATTCTGCTAACGCCTTCGCTGCGACCATAAACATCGTATCACTCACAGTTTTTGCTTTGACTGCAATTAACCCTAAACCCAATCCTGGAAAAATATAACAATTATTGGTTTGATCAACACGCCAGGTTTTTCCAGTTTTTTGAATAGGCGCAAATGGACTGCCCGTTCCAATCACCGCTTTTTCATTGGTCCAACGCATCAAATCCTCTGGCAACGCTTCACTGCGTGACGTGGGATTGGATAATGGAAAAATAATCGGACGCTCAACATGTGTTGCCATTTCACGAATGATACTTTCGGTAAATACACCACCTTGTCCTGACACACCAATTAATAAAGTGGGATGCACATTTTGCACGACATCTTTTAGCGAAATAAAATTTTGATTCGCCAATTTCCAATTTGCTAGCGCAGCTTTTGCCTGAGCAAATGGTTTTTGGAAAGGTAATAAATTTTTATTATCATCCAGCAGCAATCCGTCACGATCAACCAGATAAAAACGCTTGCGTGCTTCCGCTTCACTTAAGCCATCTTCGATCATTGCTTTTTTAATTAAATTGCTAATACCACAACCTGCGGAACCGCCTCCCAATACTGCAATGCGTTGATCACGCAAACGCCCGCCTGTCACATTCACCGCAGCAATTAAAGCACCCGCAGCAACAGCAGCCGTTCCTTGAATATCATCATTAAACGTGCAAAGTTGATCGCGATAACGATCCAACAATGGATTGGCATTGAGCTGAGCGAAGTCTTCCCATTGCAATAACACTCGAGGAAAACGCTTTTTGACTGCAGTAATAAATAACTCGATAAATTCATCATATTCTTTACCGCGAATACGCTCATGCTGCCAGCCAATATAAAGTGGATCTTTTTGTAAATCAGGATTATTGGTTCCACTATCCAGCAAAATAGGTAGTGTAAATCCCGGATAAATTCCAGCGCATCCAGTGTAGAGTGCGAGTTTTCCAATTGGAATTCCCATGCCGCCGGCGCCTTGATCACCGAGACCTAAAATTCGCTCGCCATCAGAAACAACAATTACTTTGACTTGATTAAAACGTGGATTCGCTAAAATATTATCGATGTGATGTCGATTCGGATACGAAATAAAAATCCCGCGTGGACGCCGATAAATATGACTGTAACGCTGACAACCCAAACCAACCACCGGCGTGTAAACAATCGGCATCAATTCTTCGATGTGTTCGCACAACAAACTATAAAATAACGTTTCATTGGAATCTTGCAAATCACGCAGATAAATATATTTTTCAACATCAGATGGTTTGCTTTTATAAGTTTCGTAAGAACGTTTGCGCTGAACCGAAAGATCAACCTGACTGGGCGGCAGTACGCCCCATAAATTAAATTCTTCGCGCTCTTCTGCCGTAAATGCCATCCCTTTATTCAATAAGGGATTCAACATCAATGCATAGTCTGTAAGCCTTACTTTAAGATACGGCTCTCCACGCGTATTTCTGGAAAACTCATAATCCATCGCAACGTCTCCAACCCGATTTTCTTATTATATCCCCGATTTTCTTATTATATAAACACACCCTTCACTTTCTCCCCTCACCTGTTAGAATACCTGTCTTTTTCATCAGAGATCTAGCTGAAACAGTATGCCAATCGCCAATCCATTACAACCGCCTCTGCCGCACACGAAAGGTCAGCGCATGACCTGGAAGAATCTGCAAGGTGCTAGCCTCGGCTTAGCGTTAAGCGCGGCGATTCAAGAACACCAAAAAACGGTTGTGATAATCGTTCCTGACACCCTGACAGCCAATCGACTGGAATATGAATTACAATTTTTTCAACAACATGCGCTGCCTATTCTGCAATTTCCCGACTGGGAAACCTTGCCTTATGATTATTTTTCACCGCATCAAGACATTATTTCAGGGCGTTTAGCCACTCTTTATAAGTTATCTACAACCAAACAAGCTGCCATCATTACACCGATTACAACCTTGATGCAACGACTTTGCCCACCCGATTATTTACAAGGAAACACTTTTTTACTGAGCGAAAAAGATCACTTAAACATTGAAGCAACGCGTTTACGCCTGGAAAAAGCAGGTTATCGCTGTGTAAACCAAGTCAGAGAACATGGCGAATTTGCAGTGCGTGGCTCAATTATTGATTTATTTCCCATGGGCAGTCAGCATCCATTTCGAATTGATTTATTTGATGATGAAATTGATTCGATTCGAACATTTTCACCAGAAACACAACGTTCCCTGGAAAAAATCGCAAAAATTGAATTGTTACCAGCAAAAGAATTTCCTTTAACGGATGATGCAATAGAATATTTTCGTCAACAATGGCGCAGTCAATTTGCTGGTAATCCGCTGAATGCCTCCATCTATCAAGATGTGAGTGATGGCATTTGTCCGCCTGGCATTGAATATTACTTGCCGTTATTTTTTGAAAAAACTGCGACATTATTTGATTATTTACCAAAAGATACTTTAATTATTACGATAGGCGATGCACATAAAAAAGCAGAAGAATTCTGGCAGGAAATTAATGCGCGTTATACTCAACGTGCAAATGACATTACTCGGCCATTAGTGACACCACAGCAATTATTTATTCCGACCCAAGAAATTTTTTATCAAGTGCAAAATTATTTGAATGTGCGCATCCAGGCTCAGTCGGGAACGGATGAAACAAATGATTATAATTTTAAGACTGAGCCACCACAAAATTTCACGGTTGATCACAAAGCCACGAAGCCTTTACAAGAACTCGAAAAATTTCTTAGCAAAGAATCAGGGCGCGTTTTATTTTGTGCGGAAACAACGGGCCGCCGTGAAGTGTTATTGCAATTATTTAACACGATAAAATTACATCCTAAATATTTTGCGACATGGCAAGAATTTATGTCCAACGATGCACCGATTGGCATCACGGTCGCACCGTTAGATCAAGGCATGCATCTGCTTGAACCAGAAATCAATTTAATCGCTGAAACGCAATTGTTTGGCTCGCGCATCATGCAACGGCGACGTCGCAAAGAATCCAGACAAGATGTAGATGCCATCATCAAAGATTTGACTGAACTTAAAATTGGCGCGCCAATTGTGCATATTGATCATGGTGTAGGACGTTTTCTCGGTTTACAAACATTGAACGTAGGCGAACAACTCACTGAATTTTTATGTATCGAATATTCTGGCAGTGACAAATTGTATGTACCGGTTGCATCCCTGCATTTAATCAGTCGTTATAGCGGCACAGATCCAGAACATGCACCACTCAATAAATTAGGCACCGAACAATGGCAGCGCGCGAAACGTAAAGCAGCGGAACAAGTGCGCGATGTGGCAGCAGAATTATTAGAAATTTATGCAAAACGCGAAGCCGCAGCTGGCTTTGCTTGTGTTGAGCTGGATGGTCAATATGCAACATTTGCTTCCGCATTTCCTTTTGAAGAAACACCTGATCAGCAACAAGCGATTGAAAATGTTATTAAAGATATGCATGCAGAAAAACCGATGGATCGCCTGGTTTGTGGTGATGTTGGTTTTGGCAAAACGGAAGTTGCAATGCGTGCTGCATTTATTGCAGTACAAAATGGCCGTCAAGTTGCAGTTTTAGTGCCAACCACGTTGCTTGCGCAACAACATTATCAAAATTTTTTAGATCGCTTTGCTGATTGGCCAATTCGAATTGATGTGATGTCGCGCTTCCGCTCTACCAAAGAACAAAACGCGGCGGCAGAAAAATTGGAGAATGGCAAAATTGATATCATCATCGGCACACATAAATTATTGCAAGAAAATATTAAATTTAAATCCCTGGGTCTTTTGGTGATTGACGAAGAACATCGGTTTGGTGTGCGACAGAAAGAACGGCTAAAATCGCTGCGACTGAATGCGGATATTTTAACATTAACTGCCACGCCGATTCCGCGCACACTCAACATGGCATTTTCTGGTATCAGAGATCTTTCGATTATTGCAACGCCACCCGCACGACGATTATCGGTCAAAACATTCGTACAAGAATACCAGGATGCTATCGTGCAAGAAGCCATTTCGCGTGAAATTATGCGCGGCGGTCAAGTTTATTTTTTACATAATGATGTTGCGACAATTGAGAAAACCGCAGAAAAATTAACAAAATTAATTCCGGAAATTCGCGTTGGTGTTGCGCACGGACAAATGCGTGAACGTGAACTGGAAAATGTCATGTCGGATTTTTATCATCGTCGCTTTAATGTGTTAGTTGCGAGCACGATTATTGAAAGCGGCATTGACGTGCCTTCTGCGAATACGATTGTCATTAATCGCGCGGATAAATTTGGTCTTGCGCAACTCCATCAATTACGTGGACGCGTCGGTCGCTCACATCATCAAGCGTATGCATATTTGCTTGTGCCATCGTTTAAAACCATCACAGCCGATGCAACGAAACGTCTAGATGCAATTGCATCACTCGAAGATTTAGGTGTTGGCTTCACCCTTGCTACGCATGATATGGAAATTCGCGGTGCGGGCGAATTATTGGGTGAAGGACAAAGTGGCAATATGCAAGCGGTTGGCTTTACACTTTATATGGATTTATTATCACGTGCAGTCGATGCACTGAAAGCGGGTAAAGAACCTGAATTAGAAAATATTGTCGCACGCGGCACGGAAATTGATTTACAAATTCCTGCGTTGATCCCAGAAAATTATTTAGCGGATGTGCATCTTCGTTTGCAATGCTATAAACGTATTGCCAGCACCAAGACACAAACAGAATTAGATGACATTCAAGTTGAAATGATTGATCGGTTTGGTTTATTACCTCCGCCGCTAAAAAATCTTTTTGCTGTCAGTGAATTAAAACAAAAAGCAGAAAAATTAGGGATACTCAAAATTGAAGCCAATAGCAAAGGCGGCAAAATTGAATTTACTGAAAAACCTAATATCGAACCAATCAAAATCATTCGGCTTATCCAAAAACAATCGGCGTATTTTCGTTTAGATGGGCCAACACGATTGCGATTTAATTTAGATGCGCACGAAAGAAATGATCGACTTGAATTAATTGATAGGATTTTGAATAAACTTATAGAATAGGGAAAATATCGTATGGATGCACGCGGCGCAGAAGTTGTTATCGAGATGACTGGAACAAGCACTCATCTTTTACCTAAGACAGCAAGAGTCAGCTATAATTCCTTTCAGGGACCTTTACTCTTTCGCACAGCCTTGCAAACTGAAAACTACTCAACAGCAATCAATTCTCTCGAAGATAAAATCAGTTCTGCAGGAACCTGGGTAAGAGAAAAAGAAAATTATCTAGGTGATTTAAGTAAAATACATCACGACTTATATTACAGTGCAGGCACTACAACTGCTGTAGAAATAATTATTATTTCTCTATTGATCGATACAAATGATAATATTGATGGGAATGCTGCCCTATTATATTGTGCAAGCTTGTTGGCTTGCATGATGACTTTGTTCTTCCAACTATATGGCAATATAAATACAAGGAATAATTATACTGTCACATATTGGGAGTATTTGGACGAGTGGAATAAGCAACTCGACAAACCTGTCTCAACAATGACAGTAGACAGCCTTAATCAAGCAATCCGAAACGTTCATGAAGCATTCAAAGAAGCTGATTCAATTTTTCGTGATAGCTTCATTTTTAATTTTCTAAGTTCTTTAATCACTACATTCCTGCAAACTATGCTTGCTGTTAGTGATTTCCCCGGCAGTAAACCTGTAAAAATATGTATAGCAACCGTTGCTGGAATTAATTCTCTAGCTACAGCTGCAACTCTTATTCATGGTCTTTTTAAACATTACCAACATCACCCACAAAGAAAACAGGATAACGATGTTTTAGCTGTGCCTTCGGGTCAAATAAATTACAGTAGCTTAGCCAAGAAGGTTTAATTCTAAGCCGGTGCCAATTGCGGTTCTGGTCATTTTTTACATCCCGCGACGGCTGTTGTCATCCTGAGAGCACTTTTTGCTCGAAGGATCTCCTCATATTTATTGGGAGATCCTTCACTTCGTTTAGGATGACAAAAGCCTGGGTCCCGCGCTAAAAGCATGCGCGGGATGACGGTGCGGTATATGCGTCGATCCCTCAGAGTCCATCCCTACAACCCTATAAATTTTCACTAGCACCTTTTGATAACGAGGAATATAATGCGGTAATTTTGTGTGTCTATTTTAACTAGAAAACAAGGATGAAAAGTATCACATGACAAATCCACCCAATTTCGTCCCTGCCCAGTTAATCCTTGAGACTGGCGAAACATTTTCTGGATCCGCCCCTGAAAATCAACAAGATATTTGCTTTGGTGAAGTCGTATTTAGTACCGGAATGGTCGGTTATGTTGAATCATTAACAGACCCCTCTTATGCCGGACAAATTCTGGTTTTTACGTATCCTCTGATCGGCAATTATGGCGTTTCAAACAAAGAGACCTGGGAATCCAATGCGATTCACGTCAAAGGCGTCATCATGTCAGAACTTGCCATGCATCATTCCAATCACTCGGCGCGCGAATCGTTACTCACATGGCTCACAGAGCAAAATATTCCACTATTAGTTGGCGTTGATACGCGTGCAATTACCACGCGCTTACGCAGCCAAGGTGTCATTCCAGGCGCCATTGCGTTAGCAAATAAAAAACCGGCGAATTTCGAAAATTTTTCCAATATTCACTGGGTCAAAGAAGTCAGCATCAAAGAACCAATTTATTACGGCACGGATCGCAAAGAAAATAAAGAAATTGTCGTAGTCGATTGTGGCATTAAAGAAAATATCATCCGTAACTTACTGCAATTTCCAGTACGCATCAAACGTGTGCCTTACAATTATGATTTCACGAATGAAAACTATGATGGCGTATTCATTTCAAATGGCCCAGGCGATCCTAAACATTGCGAAGAAACCATTCATATTCTGCAAAAAGCCATGAGCAAGCAAAAACCGATGTTTGGCATTTGTCTTGGCACGCAATTAATGGCACTTGCCGTTGGCGCTGAAACTTACAAATTACCGTTCGGTCATCGCTCGCATAATCAACCTTGCATGTACCTTGAAACTGAGCGTTGTTATTTGACCTCGCAAAATCATAGTTATGCCGTCGATGACAAGACATTACCCGCGGATTGGAAAGTCATCTTCCGCAATTTGAATGATCAAAGTGTGGAAGGCATTGAACATAAAACACTGCCTTTTTTCGCTGTGCAATTTCATCCGGAATCAGCACCCGGACCACTGGACACTGAATGGTTATTTAAAAAATTTTACGATTCCCTGGTCAATCATTAAGAGACTAAAAACATGCGATTTAAAGGAAAAAAAGTTTTAATTCTAGGCTCGGGTGGATTACGCATTGGCCAAGCAGGTGAATTTGATTATTCAGGTTCACAAGCCATCAAAGCACTGAAAGAAGAAGGGATCAAAACAATTTTAGTGAATCCCAATATTGCAACCGTGCAAACCGATCAGGAAATGGCAGATGAAGTTTATTTGCAACCGCTGACTTGTCCGATTGTGACAAACATTATTATAAAAGAAAAACCCGATGCCATCATGTTGGGTTTTGGTGGCCAAACTGCTTTGAATTTAGGTTTATTGTTAGAAGAAGCAGGTGTGCTCGCAGAACATAATATTCAAGTGTTAGGCACGCAAATTGCTGCGATTCGCCAAACGGAAGATCGTGATGTATTTAAACAAGCACTCGAATCAATTGACGTTAAAACACCGAAAAGTATTGCTGTCACAAATGTACAAGACGCACTGAATGCTGCCGAAAAAATTGGTTATCCAGTCATGTTACGCTCTGGATTTTCTCTGGGCGGATTAGGTTCCGGCAAAATTAATAATTCCAAAGAATTACACGAACGCGCGCAAGAATGTTTTTCAGGCTCACCACAAATTCTCATTGAAGAATATTTATTTGGCTGGAAAGAATTTGAATACGAAATCATTCGTGATTTCGCTGGCAATACGCTGACAATTTGTAACATGGAAAACATGGATCCGATGGGAATCCATACTGGCGAAAGTATTGTTGTAGCACCTGCACAAACACTCACGAATCAAGAACATCAATTATTACGTAACATCGCGATCAAAGTCGCAACGCACTTCAACATCATCGGTGAATGTAATATTCAATACGCAGTCAATCCTGTCAATGGTGATTATCGCGTCATCGAAGTCAATGCGCGCTTGTCACGCTCTAGTGCTCTCGCGTCAAAAGCAACGGGTTATCCTTTGGCATTTGTCGCTGCGAAATTAACATTAGGTTGGTTACTCCATGAAATTACCAATGGTGTAACACAAAAAACCTGCGCTTTCTTCGAGCCTGCGCTTGATTATTTAGTCGTAAAAATTCCGCGCTGGGACACACAAAAATTAAAAAGTGCTGGCAGAAACATCGGTACCGAAATGAAAAGTGTCGGTGAAGTCATGGGAATTGGTCGTTCATTTCCAGAAGCCTTGCAAAAAGCGGTTGGCATGTTAAACATTGGCGCATCGTGTTTAAGTGATTATCCAACCACCATTGAAAATCCCAAACATGAAATTGAAAATCCAACTGACCGCCGACTGTTTGCACTTTATCAATATCTTGCAAAAGGCGGCACGCTTGAAGAAGCGCATAAACTGAGTCAGATTGATAGCTGGTTTTTATATCACATTCAACAAACCGCCGAACTTGAAAATAAAATTAAACATGAAACTTGTGATGTGAATTTGTTACGCCGCGCTAAACAATTTGGCTTTACTGATCGAGCATTAGGTCAACTCTTAAATCAATCTGAATCTACTATGCGTGAGCGCCGAATTGCTGCAGGAATTTTACCGGTTGTTAAACAAATTGATACGCTGGCAGGCGAATTTTCTGCAGAAACCAATTATTTATATCTCACGTATCACGGCACAGAACATGATATTCGCGCAACGGCAGAAAGACCGGTACTCGTACTTGGCTCTGGCCCTTATGCGATAGGTTCTTCTGTTGAATTTGATTGGTGTGCGGTGAATACCGCGCGCACGCTGCGTGAACTTGGCAAAAAAGCCATTATCATAAATTCAAATCCAGAAACGGTGTCGACAGATTATGATGTCTCTGATCGCTTGTACTTCGAGCAACTCACCTTAGAGCGCGTGCGAGATATTGCAGACATTGAAAATCCGCTTGGTATTATTGTTTCGGTAGGTGGCCAAATTGCGAATAATTTAGCAGTCCCCTTATCAGAAGCGGGTTATCATTTGCTTGGCACTGCTGCAAAAGATATTGACCGCGCAGAAAATCGTGAGAAATTTTCCGCATTGTTACACGATCTTGGCATTGATCAACCCGATTGGCAAAAAGTGACGAGCCTTGATAATGCAAAAAAATTCGCGCAACAAATTGGTTACCCTGTTCTAGTACGCCCATCCTATATTCTGTCCGGTGCAGCAATGAATGTGGCATACGATGATATTTCGTTACAGGAATATTTATTGCAAGCAGCAGAAATATCACCCGTGCATCCAGTGGTTATTTCCAAATTTATTCAAGACGCAAAAGAATTAGAAATTGATGGTATAGCCAAAAATGGTGTCATTGTGATTGAAGCAATCAATGAACACATTGAAAATGCGGGCGTACACTCAGGCGATGCGACACTGGTTTTGCCGCCACAAAATTTATATCTGGAAACGATTCGGCGCACCAAAAAAATCACGCGCCAGATTGTGCGCGCATTAAATATTACCGGTCCATTCAACATTCAATTTATTGCGAAACATAATCACATTAAAGTGATCGAATGTAATTTACGCGCATCCCGTTCGCTACCTTTTGTCTCAAAGGTGACGAATCATAATTTCATTACGATTTCGACGCAAGCCATGTTAGATATGCCCACCTTGAAACATTACGAAACGTTAGAATTGGATTATGTTGGTGTTAAAGCACCGCAATTTTCTTATCAGCGTTTAAAAGGTGCGGACCCTGTTGCACACGTTGAAATGGCATCCACTGGTGAAGTCGCTTGTCTCGGTGAAAATTTAGAAGATGCATTTTGGCGCGCGTGGCTTGCCTCCGAGCAAAACGTGATTAACAATCACATCCTCGTTTCAATCGCAGATCCTTACAAAGCAAAATTGCTGCCTGCGCTCAAGCAATTGGAAGCGTTAGGCTGGCGTATTTTTAGCACGGAAGGCACTCATTCTTTCTTATTTAAAAATGGGGTTGCGAGTTATTTCGTGTATAAATCCAGTGTGAAGAATGAACCCAATATTCAAACCATTATCACGCAACGCAAAGTTGACATGATTATCAATATTCCAAACAGCAACAAACCCAGCACACAAACAGATGGCTATAAAATCCGTCGTTTGGCGATTGATCATCATATTCCCTTGATCACCAATGCACAAAAAGCGCATATCATGTTGCAATGTTTGATTCATTTGAAAGAAAAAGTGATGCCAGTGCATTCATGGCGTGAAATTGTTAACAATCAAGCACACGAAGATCAATTGATACATCAATAAAGGTTATTTATGACTGAAAATTTACTTTTTCAACGCGACATCATCACGATGAAAGATTTGCAATTGAGTGAAGTGGAATTGATTTTGCAAACCGCAAAAAAAATGAAAGAAAAATCGCTGAAAAATACATTGCAAAATAAAATTATCGCTAACTGTTTTTTTGAACCTTCCACACGCACACGATTGTCATTTGAGACAGCCGCATTACGCTTAGGCGCGAAAGTGATTGGCTTTAGCAGTAGCGAAGGACTTTCCGTGCAAAAAGGCGAAACATTGCATGATACGATGCGGGTGATTTCTGACTATGCGGATTTAGTCGTCATTCGTCATCCACGCGAAGGATCCGCTTGTCTTGCTGCGGAAATTTCTGCATGTCCTGTGATTAATGCCGGTGATGGTGCCAACCAGCATCCCACGCAAGCGTTAACGGATTTGTTTACCATTCAAGAATGCCAGCCGAAATTGGATGGTTTGGCCATTGCGTTAGTCGGTGATTTAAAATATGGCCGTACGATTCATTCTTTCATTGAAGCGTGTTCTTTGTTTGATGTGCGGTTTTATTTAGTGTCCCCAGAAAATCTCACATTACCCGAAGCGATTTGCGACAAATTAAAAAAACGCGGTGTGCGTTTTTCATTTCATCAAACGTTAGAAGAAGTCATGCCTAACATTGATGTTTTATACATGACTCGCATTCAACAGGAACGTTTCAGTGGTGCTGAATATCAACTTGTAAAAGATCAATTTATTTTAACGCCACAATCTATCAAAAATGCGCGCGCGAATTTAAAAATTTTACATCCATTGCCGCGAGTAAATGAAATTTCAATTGAAGTGGATGCGATGCCTTATGCGCACTACTTCCAACAAGCAAGCAACGGTGTCCCCGTCAGACAAGCATTGTTAACATTAATTTTAAATGAGTCCAATCATGAATGATAAACTTTCTGTTTCAGCCATCAAAAATGGCACTGTGATAGACCATATCCCGCAAGGGCAAGCATTACGCATTATGCATTTGTTAACGCTGCTCAAACGTAAATTTAAAATCATGGCGGGCATGAATTTGCCTAGCAAGCGATTAGGCACGAAAGATTTAATCAAAATTGAAAATTATATTTTAACTGAAGATGAAGCGAATGAAATTGTCGTGTTTGCACCACCAGCAACGATTAATGTCATTGAAGATTTTACTGTGGTTAATAAAATTTCGACGCATTTGCCCGCCATGATGAAAGCCGTTTTTATTTGTCCCAACACGATTTGCATTACACATGCGGAATCGATTGATAGCGCTTTTCACATCAGTGAAGAAGGCAAGCAGATTAAGTTGACCTGTCATTATTGCGAAAAAGTATTTCATCGTGATCAAGTTAAAGTAAAAATATAGGAAACGGCATGCTCACTATTGTTAATGCAACAACGCTGAATGGCGAGAAGAAAAATTTTACCTTTCAAAACGAAAAAACATTCACACTTGACGCGACAGGATTGACGATTTTCCCAGGCTTAATTGATCCACATGTACACTTTCGCACACCGGGAATGGAACATAAAGAAAATTGGTTAACTGCTGCAAAAGCGGCGCTGCGCGGCGGTTATACCACTGTATTTGATATGCCAAATACCATTCCGCCCACCATTACCGAAACATTTTTAGCAGAGAAAAAATCATTAATTGATTCTCAATTAAAAGAAGCCGGTATTGCGTTACGCTATGAATTATTTTTTGGTGCTGATAAAAAGCATTTAAGCGAAATTCATAAAGTTAAAAATGATGTCATTGGTATTAAAGTCTTTATGGGCTGCAGCACAGGAAATTTGGTCATTGATGATGATGAAAGTTTGCATGCTGTGTTTGCTATTGCTGCCACGCAAAATTTAATTGTGGCAGTGCATGCCGAAGATGAAGAATTAATTCATCTTCGCAAAAAACAATTTAGCGATGCGAAAAATTATAGCGACCATTCTAAAATTCGCGATCCAGAAGTCGCTACGCGTGCTGTTCGAAAGGCCATTGCGTTAACCAAAATTTACAATACCAAATTATATATTTTACATACCAGCACGCAGGATGAAGTTGAATTAATCGCGCAAGCCAAAAAAGCTGGATTACCGGTATTTGCAGAAACGACACCACATCATTTATTTTTAGATGAGCGTAGTTATGCAAATTTACATGGTAAAGCAGTGGTGAATCCACCGCTTAGAGACATGAAGCACCATGCTGCATTATGGAATGCAATCAACACTGGCGTGATCGACACCATTGGCTCTGATCATGCGCCACACACTGAACATGAAAAATTTCAACCCTATGGCGCATGTCCATCTGGCATGCCGGGCATTGAAACCACACTGGCTTTGTTACTGAATGCTTATCATGCGGGCCTTATTTCACTTGAAAAAATTGTTGCATTAACTTGTGATCGTCCGCGCGAGATTTTTGGTTTGCCACATAACGATGATATTGTGTTAGTCGATTTACAAAAAGTGAAAACCATTGATAAATCGCAATTAAAAACAAAATGCGGCTGGAGCGCGTTCGAAGGTCAAGAATTACGTGGCTGGCCTCTGTATGTTATTTTAAAAGAGAAATTTTATGATTTAGCTGCATTATAAAGATCAGAACTTAAAAATATAAATATGACGAGGATTATACAAAATGAAGGCAGAAGAACTTTACGATCAAGCTATGGCAGAACAAAAAGCAGGAAACAATGCTATGGCTTTATCTTTATTTACGCTAGCTTCTTCATTATTACCCGAAAATGAGAGCTTTGATTTAAAGTTCAAAATTTATTTAGGTAAAGCACTTCTATATTCCGATCTAGGAGCCCAATTGAGTGGGAGTTTTAGTACTGTTCTTCATTCAACAGAAAAAAAACGAAATCAAATTCAGGAATACTTTAGAAACGCCATTTTGTATTTCACTAAAGCTATATCTTGCTTAGATTCACTACCCAATAACAAAACAGAAAAAAAAGGCTCAACTCTGCTTTATCGCGCCCAAATTTATGAAGAGCTCGGCGAACAGCAAAGAGCTCATGATGACTATACTGCTGCCTATCGTTTAAATCGTAAATTAGCTGACGATAAGGTGACTACACCCTGGAAACTAAAAAATTTCGTTAAACATTTTCCTGAATTTTATCAAAAAACATTAAAGCCACAATTATCCACCGAACAGTTGAAGCAAGTTAAAAAAATGCAACTTCCAGAAACCACGCTAGAAGGATTTGAAATAGCAGCTAGATCATTACCGGAAAATACTGACAGAAATACTAAATTACAAATTTATCTTGATTGTGCTGTTGGTTATAGAAAACTTGCTTTTGATTATCACGAAAAGGAAAAATATCCACTACATCATGAGAAGGCAATTAAATATTACCGGGAGGCCTTACAGTGTGTAGATAATGATGCCACATTGAAAGGAGATATTTATTTATGGCTTGCCGATCTTTATAACTCATTAGGTGAGCGCCAAAATGCTCATGATAATTATACTCAAGCATTTAAGACCAATCCTAATTTAGTTAAACAGCATGTTAGTGACGAATGGCTCAAACATTTCATTAAAAGATATCCTGATTTTTATGAAAAGACATTTGAACCTCTATTATCCCCAGGGCAAAAAAAATCTGGCGACAGAATAAAGCTTGCAATACACAAAAAAGAGACTACGAAAAAATTTGAGCCATTCAAAACAAAAATTCCTTTATTTTCTTCTTTAAAGGCGCATGAACAAAAATCAGCGGAGGAAAGACCAGACTCTGGAAATTATGTTCAGTTGCCTGATGATCAGCAGAGAAGAAAGAGTTTCCCATAGAGGAAATGTCATCCTGAACTAAGTGAAGGATTTCCCGATAAATATGAGGAGATCCTTCGAGCAAAAAGCGCTCTCTGGATGACAACAATACGACATTGAAAACGAAGAACATATGCCAATTATCAAATTAAACTCAGCCACTATCGAATCTATTGAATTTCAAGAACGGTCAATCGTTATCTACTTTACCTTTGATTTATCTGAGAAATTTGGTAAAGACTTAATAACAAAAGCCAAGTTGAAAAATGCATTTATACTGGGTAAAAAATTTGGAACAAATGACATACCAAGAACAAAAGCTATTATCCAATTTTTAAAAGATAAAGAGCATATTTCTGAAGATGAGTATTTGCGTCTTCTTCAGGAACAAGCTCTTCATCCTGAGGAAAAACTTCCTAAACCAAAGCAGACAACACCAGCTGGGCCCGCTCAAGAAACAAAAGCAGAAAGCAGAAAACCTACTTTGCAAAGTAGTCTTTTTCTGTCTCCCATTTTTAAAGATAATATAGATGATGAACATAAAGATGTAGTAGATCGCATTACCAAATTAATGACTAGATATAAGGTCAGATGCAAATCACTCGAAGATCACTTAAAAGAAAAACAATATGCTTTAGCATTGTTAGATATTTGCAAGAAAATACACAACCCCGATGTCGCTTTGCAATTAGCTAAACTCTTATTAAAAGCCAATAACACATTGAAATCTAATCTATTTAATACAACACGTGATGCACAAGGTTCTTCTGCACTGCATCACGCGGCGAGAAATGATCACAGGGAATTATTCGAGTTATTAGTCGATCACGGCGCTGATAAAACGTTAAAAGATGCTTTCGGAAATACGCCCGAATTTTATTTTAATCCGAGAATCCGAGAATCTATATTATATTTTGGGCTCTAATTTATAAGGGCAGACTCGGAGGCAAACTGTAATTAAACTGTAATGCTCCTCTCTCAAAATACGGAATACCATACCAAATAAATAACAAATACTGGCGAACACATGGAAAGCAGAACAACTAAAATGTTGAATTACATGCTAACGAATGCATGGGATATCGTGGATTCCAATCAATACGTTACTATTCACGGCAAAAAATTTCATATTTTATCTCGGGATGTTCAGCAGTTTTCAACAGAACCTCTTGCATCGATTGGTTCGGATATTAAACGTGAAATAATTCTTTTTGATCCAACTTCGCTTTTATTGCAATCAGAATACCAGAGATTAAAAACCCAAATTAGCAAATCAGTTACCACTGAAGCCGTTTTAAAACAAACAATGATGTTTGTCAGAAACCTATTCTCCAATAAAACAGAGGCGGAAGTGGCGAGTGTTGCAAAAAGCAGCTCACAACATCTTTATAAAGGCCATACTGTCTGCTTTATTGATGACTTTATCAAAGCTAAAACGGGGCTTTGTCGACATCATGGGTTATTACTGAGTTATCTATTCGATGCTCTTATACGAGATAATTTATTACCTAAAGGAAAAATTTTTTATCATCGCGATAATCTAATCGTAAAAGGTAAAACTGAAGCTCATGTCTGGGTCATGTTGCAATTTGATAATCCTCAGCAACTCTACCATCTGGATAGCTTGTGGTACGATATCCCACACTTAATGCAAGGCGATTTAGAAAAAAATTCCACCCTACTCAAATATGGACTCGAACAAGCAAAAAATTGTAAGGAGCGCTATTCTACTATGCCTAGTATTGATTCCGCACAAGCTGAATATAAAATTACAAGTGAAACATTGACGGTCACTAACCAAAACGGCTCACTGGCATGCGAACTGACAATAGATAGTAAAAAATTCGCTTATCAACAAGAAGAAAAACCACTTGGCAAAGGATCTTTTGGTGAAGTATTTGCGATGACATCAAAAGACACTTTTGCACCTCTGATCGTGCTTAAAAGTTTTTTTCCGATATCTCTCTATCCGGAGACTGCTACTAGCAAAGACATTGCAGATGCTATTACATTGTATCTTAATCGAGCCACCCATGAAGCTCAATCGAATAAAATGATAAGTGGGATCGGTGTCTCTTATACCGTAAATTTGAATGTCCCTGTTCAAACACAAAAAGTTACCAGCGCTGATGGAAAATCACATCAAGAATTGAAAAATCCGCCACACACATACGTCGCGATAAAGAAAGCGCCGGGGGTCCGTCTTAAAGATCTTTCTATTTCTTCCTTTAATCATTATTTAAATATATGCATTGCAGCAGCTCAGCAATTACAAGAAAAATTTCATGATCAAGGATTTGTGCATTCCGATATTCATGATGAAAATCTCCTTGTCGATGAGCTAAAAAGCCAACCTTCTCATGTGGCCGTCACCTATATTGACATGACATTGTTAGATAAGGAAGGAACAACTTTACCTATCAAACTACCACCAGCGCCCATACTCAACCTAAACATCAAGCCGCCTGAATTTAAAAATCAACCATCTATAATAAGAAACAAAAACCAAGACATTTATTGTCTAAGCGACGCTTTGTTTAAAAAAAAATACAACAGCAGCCATTTCCCCGCTCCCTTGCAATCACAAGTGGAAAAATTATTTAATGATATGATGGCTGCAATACCAGAAAATCGTCCGACTATCAATCAAATCATCACTGAATTAAAACGTCTCCAGATTGAAGCTGTCGTTCATTCCATCACAAACTGTGTTTCTGATAATAGCGTAAATTTTATTTTACAATTAGAAACCATTTCTGATGTTACAATCCGGTTTGATGCTCTGAGAGCAATTTCACATAACCACATTGCAAGACTATCCAGTTTGGATACGGCCCGTTTTGTTTCGCTTTGGAAAGATGAAACACAAAAAAATCAAGCGTTACAACTATTGTTAGAATCAAAATTGAAAGCCATCAAATCAATTCCAGAACCGAAATCTGATAAAACACTCAATGAATATTTATATTGTGAGCAAATCATACATCGATTAAAAACTATCGTAACAAGCACCTGTACGCAGGAAGCCATTGCTTGTTACAACAAAATTCAATCAGGTACGCTTGAGTCAGGCCGGGGAGCTATTCGGTATCTAGAATATTATGTCAAAACAGCGGATAACTTTTTATCTTGTTTAAAATGGTTAACTACAAATAAACAATTGTATTTATTAACGCATTGCGATTCTCATTTTTTACGTACTTTAGTTAATGAAAATAATTTATTTGCATTATTGGATTCGACATTTCACCCAACTCCTCTTCTCAATAAATTGGGCGATGATTTTCTTAGAGAGAAACTGAAATTATTGTTTACTGAAAAACTCGCTCAGATCAAATCATTAACTCACCCTTTAGCTCCAAATTCAATTAATGAGCTTTTATATTGTGAGCAGCTATTAGCAACGCAAACGATGAATGTTCAAGTCGCTATTCATGATTACAAAAAAATTCTTGCATCACAGCTAGAACCTGGTCGAGGCGCAACAAGTTACCTAGAATATTTTTCTCAAACTGCTGACTTTTCAACTTGTTTGACACGACTTACTAACGATGCCAGGGTCTATTTGTTAACTGGCGATCCAAAAACCTTAAACGCTGTGATATTTAAAATGGGTATCGAAACATTTATTTCCTTTTGGAATGATGCTCATGAAAAAAATAGAATATTGCAAATATTGTTTTCATCTAAATTGAAAATACCCGATCTGGGTCTTAATGAATTTTTTTATTGTAAGCAAGTTCTACATCGATTAGAAAGCAATGTATCTGATAGAGGTACACAAGAAGCCATTAATTCTTATAGAAATGCACAAGCTCTTGAACCAGGCCGGGGAGCTGTACGTTATATTGAATTTTATGTTAAAACAGCGGATAATTTTGCATCTTGTTTAAGACAACTCACTGCAGATCAACAATTATTTTTATTAACTAACAGCCATTCTCACGCTTTACGTAATTTAGTTAATGAAAATACTTTGTATCAGGTACTTGATACAACACCTCACTCGGCCATTCTTTTAGAAAGAATGGGTGATGATCATGTTAAAAGTCAATTACGATTAATAGTTCGAACAAAATTAGGTTTACTCAAATCAGCTCGACCGCCTTTTTCTGACAAAATAATTAATGAACGCTTGTATTGCGAGCAAATTTTACATGAATTGAATAACAACATTATTCAGATCAAAGAGGCCGTTCAAAATTACAAAAAAGTTATTACCGGTACGCTTGAAACTGGGATTGGCGCTGCTCGTTATCTGGAATTTTTTATTCATACAGATGATCAATTTGTGGAATATTTAACACAATGGAGAAGTGAAGAAATATTCTATTTATTGGTATATGGTAATCAACGATCTCTATTTAATTTTGCGACAAAATTAGGTATTGAATTATTTATTTCTTTTTTTGACGGTAATCAACAAAAAAATATAGCATTACAATTGATGTTTGAAGAAAAATTAAAATCGATAAACACCTCTAACTCCGAACAAACAATAAATGAACGTTTTTATTGTAAGCAAATGTTATTTCGATTAAGAAATAGTTTTACGGTAATCAATGAGGCGATTGCGGGTTATAAAAAAATTGAAAATTCAACTCTTGAGCCGGGGCGTGGCGCTACTCGTTATCTTGATAATTTTGTCATATCAGCGGATAACTTTTTGCCTTGTTTAACAGAACTTTCATTGCGGGAGCGACTGTACTTACTGGAGCATGGTCTTCCTCAATCCTTGGACAATTTGGTAAATGAATACAATTTATTACATATAATTTCACTAATTGATACTGCCGATACAAAACATTTAGCAACTCTATTTAATAAATTTAATCCTCAGAAAAGAACCCAATTGATCCGTGTCATGGTAAAGGATAAATTGGATGATGAACTTTTTTTTAAAAGTGCGGTGAAATCTTTTGAATCATGGAATCAGTATCCTGCTTTATATAAAGATATTCTATTGGCTTTCAATTATTTTTATTATTTAAAAAGATCTGCGAATACTGACACTTACTACCACGGCCGCTTATTTTCTAGAGATAAAAAACTGAATGCATCCAGTGCGTTAAAAAGTGATATGACGTTAGAGGAATGGAAGAAACACCAAGGTGCATTAAGCACGGGTGACCTGGGTCAAATCGGACGGCGATTTAAAAAACTGATTTAAAAGTATCTGTGGCGCCATGCAATGCACTTCAAGCAAATTACGAGATAAATAATGCGTAATATCAAGAAGTTATCTACTTAATAGTCTATTAAGCTGAAATTGTTATCATAGGCAAATAAGAACCTAAACCATCGAGGATGTTGTTATGCTTAGCCAAGCACTCATTCCAGCGCAAGCGATGAATGCTGAAATGAAAAGAGAAATAGTATTACCTGAAGAATATAGAAGAAAGGTAAGACTATTTTATCGTCATATTTCCAATCTAATTTTGGCATCTTCGAGTTTAGTTAAAGAAATTAATATCATTTATATTTATGACATTAGAATTTTCAATGAATTTAAAAAAATTTGTGAACAACGAAACTTATTCATTCAGGCAAAAAAAATTCGTCGTGAAATTAAAAGCGAAATTTCGTTAGGGTCAGCAAATATAGTCAACGATGACGATTCGGATGAAAGCTTAGAGCATAGAAAATCAATTTTGAATTTTTATCGTGATATCGTTAACTATATTGTCGATCAACCTGATTTAAAACAATTTATTGATCTTAAAGAACAAGAACTCGGTCGCGTTTTCATATCTGCCGCTTTAGCCAGGCTTTATAAAACAGCTGCATGTGGTGAATACACCAATTTAGCCTATGTAAAATTTTTAATGCTGGGTATACAATTTAGTATAGAAAGAATTAAAATAATTAGCTCTGATGGCACTCATGCTTTTTTAGTAATTAATAGATCGGCAGATTCTAATATAAAAGATGTCACAACGTGGAAAGACATACTCCGATTTGATGTTTGGCCGTTGGTAGATAAAGTCGATCTGTTTCCAGGGTATTCTTTTACAAAACAAGAACTGTTAAATCTATATATACAAGAGATTTTTTCCATTGAATCTTGTTCTCGTGTTGAAACTTGTTTAACAGCAGACTCTTGGCAGAACCTTAGTGATTATATGAAAGTTGCCGCCAATTTAATTGATGAAGCTGTTATAGGTGCGGCATTGGCATTTAGTGATATTGAATACTCATCCACAGAAGAATGCCATAAAATCAAAGAAAAATTCATAGAAGCTTCTCAAGAATATCAAGTATTGGCAGAGCAAAAACGCCAAGAACAAACAGCTCTTTCAACCCTATCACTATTTTCAAAATCAACTTTCATCCAAATGGATAAAACACCAACCTCAGCACATATTGCGCTTGGCTGTTATAACACATCACTCAGCAACGGCAATTAATAAACTGATTTAAAAGTACTGTGGTATAATGGCCGCCAGAATTATAGTGAGACCTAAGACCTCATGCGTAACAGCACAACACTTTCTATTACATTACTCGTACTCCTTGGTTTTATTTGGGGTACAGGGTATTCGATTGCCCGTTTTGCCATGACCAACGGGGTTCCGCCATTAGGTTATAGTTTTTGGCAATCACTTGGCCCCGCAATCCTGTTAAGTTTAATCGCATGCAAAAACAAACCCACCATGAAAATCAGTACGTCCTATCTGCGTTATTACTTAATTTGCGGCTTAACCGGCATTGTCATTCCAAATACGAATATGTATTTTGCCGCATCGCACTTACCCGCGGGATTACTTGCTGTGGTTGTCAATACGGTACCCGTCATTGCCTATCCACTTGCCTTATTAGCCCGTGTAGAATCATTTAATTGGACACGTTTCATCGGAATTTGTTGTGCGATTTTGGGTTTGATGCTGATCGTGCTGCCTAAAACCAGCCTGCCTTCAGCTGAAATGATTCCCTGGACTCTTGCTGTTTTACTGACACCATTATCTTTTGCCTTTTGCTCAGTTTACATCGCACGTTATCGTCCCGCACAATCAGACTCGATCTCGGTGTCTGCCGGCACGTTGATTTGTTCCAGTTTATTTTTGTTACCGTTAGTCTTAGTCACTCATAGTTTTTATCTGCCCCATTTTCCGTTAACACAACCGGATTGGGTCATTTTGTTAGAAATTATTTTATCTAGCATCGGTTATATTTTATTTTTCC
>CAZAXX010000009.1:17423-42852 GCA_964489265.1 uncultured Coxiellaceae bacterium | reverse complement strand
GAAAAAACGGTGATTTACCGTTTGCTAAAGTCATCTTTGCGGAAGCCAAGGCGCAACAGATTAAATTGGATGTCATTACCTATACCAGTCTGATAGATGTGGCTGCAAAAAACGGTGATTTAGTGTTTGCCAAAGGTGTATTTGCGGAAGCCAAGGCGCAAGGCTTGGTAGATGATGCAATAGAAACTTTGTTTCTAGAAAAATTGATTCGAGCTGGGGAGTTAGATTCTGTCAATCGTTATTGTAATGAAGCAAAGCTGACTTTTGCTGTATCAACAAAAGAGTCAAATAAAGTAATCGACTTGCATGGTTTATCCTATCCTGCTGTTTATTTGGGGCTTAGACATTGCATAAATAAACAATTAAATCAGCAAGAATGCATACAGCTTAAAGTGATAGCAGGGAAGGGGTTGCATTCAGATGATAGATCTCTTGATGAAAAAGGCAATCACCCAGTCAAGCAGGCAGTTATTCAGTTACTAGATGATACTTTTGTAAAGGCTCCGAAGCAGATTGAAGAAGATAAAGATAATGCGGGCATTCTAAAATTAACATTAGAAAGACAGCATTTAAGGCTACAAAAACCGGTCAGCGCTGCCCTCGAAGAAGCACCAGCGCCCTCAAATTTCCCGAGGTCAAAAAACGAAAAGAGGCCTGGTTTGTTTTCACCACCGCGCCCCATTGCTCAAGTGGTTGGAAAGACAGTCCCTCATGCGCCATCTCGACGAAATAGAGGTCTTGGTCAGACAGATTGAGCGACACGCCCAAGAATTCGTTTTAAAAATCGTTGTTTTATGCCAGGGAAAATATCGAGACCCAGCATGCCTAGTTGACGTGCTGCATTCACAACAAAAAAATCCGTTGAAAATATTTGCGTTAAATAATGCGATAAATTAATGCTGATTTTTTGTTGCTGAAAATAATCAGGCAGATTTTCCAATGACAATTGTGTTTGCAAATGTTTTGCAAGCACCGCAATTTCATATAACGCTAAATTCAATCCTTGCGCCGCAATCGGATGTACAGTGTGTGCTGCATTCCCAATCAAAATAACGCGCCCAGCAATTTGTTCTTTTGCGCGAATCAATTTTAATGGATAAACAAATCGTTTCTGAATCGCTGTTAATTTACCAAGACGAAATCCAAATTTTTCTTGTAGCTCGGCTAAAAAATCCTGATCAGAAAGTTGTAGTAATTCCTGAATAGTCGCGTCATCGCCAGACCAAATTGTCGCTGCACGCAAACCGGTTAGCGGCAACATCGCAATAGCACCGTTCGTTAAAAAACGTTCATACGCAATATGTTCATGACTGCGCTGCAATTCAGTCACAGTGACTAACGCTTTTTGTTGGTAATCAATTGTTTCAGTCGGAATATGCAATAATTCTCGCACAGTCGAAAAAGTTCCATCTGCCGCAACTATAATACGCGCTTCCAATGTTTGCTCTACAGAGTCCACTGCAATCGTCAGCGTCACATGGGATGGACATTGAGTTAGTCCAGTAAGTTTTGCCGGACGCAAAATCGTTACATTTTTTAATTCTGCAAGCTTGGCATAAAGTGCATGATTAATATTTTTTGCGGGGACGACATGACCGAGTTCGGTTAAACCACTTTCTTTCGCAGTCAAACGCGTTGTACCAAACTGTCCGCGCTTGGATACATGCACTTCGTGAATCGCTGCTGCATCGTTCGCGAGAGCGGGCCAGATATCTAAATTTTGAAACAGAGAACAACTCGTGTGATTCAGCGCGATCAAACGATGATCTTCGCCGTGCGATGCGACTGCATCAATTAAAGCAATTTTGAGCGTGGGATTTTTTACAGCAGCGGCAAGTGCTGCTCCCACCATGCCGCCACCGATTATTACAATATCGTACTGTTTCATTTCGCCATCAATGCTTCAATTTCAGCAATTTGTTTCGGTACTTTGTGACTTAACACTTCATGACCGTTTTTCGTGACTAACACATCATCTTCGATACGAATGCCAATGTTATGCCAGCGTTTGGCAACACCTGGAATGTCAGACGAAATATAAATTCCTGGCTCAATCGTTCTGACCATGCCAGGCGCTAATTTACGCCATTTATCACCCACTTTATATTGCCCGGCATCGTGTGTGTCTAATCCTAGCCAGTGGCCAGAGCGATGCATGTAGAAAGGAAAATAAGCTTGATTCTTGATGAGATCGTTTAATTTTCCTTTGAGCAAACCAACTTTCATTAAGCCTTGCGTAATCGTTTTCACCACCAGCGCTTCAATGTTGTGCCACTCCATGCCTGGCCGCACTGCTTTAATGCCAGCGACTTGTGCATCTAACACAATTTCATAAATCGCACGTTGCTCAGGTGTGAAGCGACCATTGGCGGGAAAAGTGCGTGTGACATCGGATGCGTAATAATGATATTCAGCACCCGCATCAATTAACACAAGATCGCCTTTTTTAATATTTTGATCATTGCTGATGTAATGCAAAATGCAAGTATTCGCGCCACTACCGATGATCGGTGTGTAAGCATGATTGCGTGCGCCTTGGCGTTGAAATTCATGCGTGATTTCAGCTTCCAATTGATATTCATTCATGCCGGGTTTGCAAAATTGCATCGCACGGATATGACCATCTGCTGCAATATTCGCGGCTTTCCGCATCAAATCAATTTCAGCAGGGCTTTTGATGAGACGCATTTCATGGATAGTAGGTTTGATGTCAATCAAAGCAGCAGGCGCTTGCACACCACTGCGCACTTTACCACGCACCGTGTTAAGCGCATTGATGATAACTCTGTCGAAAGAAGCACACGCACCGACAGCACAATGAATTTCATTACGTCCTTCGAGCAAATCAGGCAAACGTTTTTCGAATTCATCAATTGGATATGCTTCATCTGCACCAAATAATTTGCGCGCACCTTCTTGTCCTGCGCGATAACCATCCCAAATTTCTTTTTCGCGATCTCTCACTCGATTAAATAAAATAAATTCGCCATTTTTTCGTTTTGGCGCGAGAACTAACATAGCATCAGGTTCATTAAAACCAGTTAAATAATAAAAATCGCTATTTTGGCGGAAAGGGTATTCATGATAATGATTGCGCGCAACAGATCCAGCTGCTTTTAAAATGACGATGCCACTAGGGCCAATTTGTTTCATAAGTTCTTTGCGTCGTTTGGCGAATTCAGTCATTTTCAGCATGTTTCTCTCCATTAATGCAGCTGGTTATTCTCATCCGAGGTGTTGCTAGGATTTGCGATTTTTAAATCTTGGAAAATCAAGAGTGTGCCTAGTCTAACATATTCCATTAATTCGAAATATGCAGTTTCATCTTCATCATCATCTGCGATATCACCGAAATTGACTTGCGCAATTTCGATAATATCATTCAAGGTATCTGTTACATCACTTTCTTCGCGATTTTGGAGCGGAATTTGACATTGCTCAAGGCCACTTAAAAAACCTTGGCACCAAAGTCCAAGTGCTTCAGTTCGCACATTGATGTCAGTATCATCACTCGGTAATATCAAAGTAAATTCAAACGAAAATTCACTCATTTGATGATAACTTGTTTCATAAATTTCTTGCAGCAATTCACGGCATTCAGCGTGTTTGTTTTTACCAAACACAATTTTTTCCCAACGACTATCCACTTTGCCGGATGTCGCGCAAATATATCCGCAAAACAATCCATGTACTTGGGAAGGTGTAAATGTCGTATGCGCTTCAGCGAGTAAATCAGCAATTTCAGTATAGCTCGGCAACGATGGAATTTGATTCATGTAAGTAACCCAACAATGGTTGAAGAAAAAATTACTCTTTTTTTGCGTCCTGCAAAACAATTTTTGGCAAGCTGCCGACCGTGACGATTTTCATCGAATTGGTTCTACCGTGTACGCCGATCAAATCGCCTTTAGTAATAATCACCAGATCACCGTCTTTCAGGATGCCGCGTTTTTGTAATTGATCAACAGCGGATTGATTAATCACGCGACGATCAATGTGCGTTGCATCAAAAGGTATCGGATAAACACCACGATAAAGAGCCATACGGCGTTGCGTGGTGGCATGCCGACTTAAACCATAAATTGGAATACTGGATTTGATGCGTGACATCCAAAGTGGTGATGTGCCGGATTCTGTTAACGTAATAATCGCTTTAATATCTAAATGATTTGCGGTGTACATCGTTGCCATGGCAATTGCTTCATCTACATATTTGAAATGAAATTCCAGGCGATGACGTGAGGTTTTTGCGCTAGGATTTTTTTCTGCGCTTAAACAAATTCGATCCATTGCAGCAACTGCTTTATCAGGATATTTACCAACCGCAGTTTCTTGCGACAACATGACAGCGTCAGTGCCATCTAACACGGCGTTTGCAACGTCTGATACTTCAGCACGCGTTGGGATCGTGTTGTAAGTCATGGTTTCCAGCATTTGCGTTGCAGTGATGACAGGTTTATTCAGCGCACGTGCGGCGCGAATAATTTGTTTTTGCACGCCAGGTAATTCTGCATCACCTAATTCAACACCTAAATCACCGCGCGCAACCATCACAGCATCGGATGCGCGAATAATTTCTTCAATGTTCGTTACAGCTTCTGCACGCTCAATTTTAGCAATGATGCCAGCGGTGCCACCGGCTGCTTTGAGTAAGACGCGCGCTTCTTTAATGTCATCTGCATTGCGTGGAAAAGAAATTGCGATGTAATCTGCTTCGAGACGGACTGCTTCAATTAAATCAGAACGATCTTTGTCAGTGAGCGCTTCCGCAGACAAGCCGCCACCTAACCGATTAATCCCTTTATTATTCGATAATTCGCCTTCGACAATGACTTTACAAAAAATGCGATGCGCTTCAATTTTTTCAACTTGCATCACAATGCGGCCATCATCCAGTAATAATGTATCGCCTGGATGAACATCATTGGGAAGATCTTTGTAGTCAAGGCTTACTGTTTCTTCTGTGCCTTCGTCATCAGCAAGCTCAGTGTCGAAAACAAATGATTGTCCTTCTTTCACGTGTATTTTTTTATTTTTAAATCGGCCAATCCGAATTTTGGGTCCTTGCAAATCAGCAAGAATCGCAACGGCTTTGCCAATTTCAGCCGCTAATTTGCGAACCATTGTGATGCGTTGTTCGTGCGTTTCACGCGAACCGTGCGAAAAGTTCGCGCGAAACACATCAGCACCGGATGCGATAACACGTCTCAAGATTTCTGGGTCATCAAGTGATGGGCCCAGTGTGACAACAATTTTAGTGCGGCGTAAATTATTCATGTAACCTTCTCGTCTTTTTTCGCTCGTTCTTCTAATGCAGTGATGGCAGGCAACGGTTTTCCTTCCAGGAATGAAAGGAATGCGCCACCACCGGTGGATATGTAATCGATATCTTTTGCAACATCATAGGCTTCAATCGCAGCGAGAGTGTCTCCACCACCAGCGACGGAGTAACCCGAACTTTCTGCAATCGCTTTCGCAATGGCGCGTGTTCCTTTTGAGTATTGCTCAATTTCAAATGCGCCGACTGGGCCGTTCCATAAAATCGTTTTGGCTTTTTTAATGATGGCAGTTAATTTCTTGATGGTGTCTGGACCAATGTCATAAATTTTTTCTACATCATCGACTTGTGAAACTAATCGGACTGAACTTTCTGAATCTTCTGACAGTTTTTCGCCGACAATGACATCGGTTGGAATTGGAATTTCCGCGCCGCGTTTTTTTGCAGACAGTGCCATGCGTTCTGCTTCATCAATCAAGTCAGGTTCATAGAGTGATTTGCCAACGGTGTAACCTTCTGCTGCGATAAAGGTATTAGCAATCCCGCCACCGATGATTAAGCAATCCACTTTTTGGGAAAGTGAATCCAGCAACGTTAATTTGGTTGAAACTTTTGAGCCGCCGACGATCGCAACGATTGGCTTCTTGGGATTTTCCATGACTTTGGATAAAGCTTCTAATTCAGCAACGAGCAAGGGACCGGCGCAAGCAATGGGTGCATAATTAATAATGCCGCAGGTAGACGCTTCAGCACGATGCGCAGTGGCAAAGGCATCCATCACAAAAACATCGCATAATCGCGCCATTTTTTGCGAAAGTTCAACGCCGTTATTGGTTTCGCCATGGTTGTAGCGCACATTTTCCAATAAGACCACATCATGGTCGCCCATGGAAAAACCGCTGACCCAATGTTTAATAAGGGGAACGTCTTTTTTTAATAATTGCGAGAGACGTGCCGCAATCGGTGCTAAGGAGTATTGCTCATCGTGTGGACCTTTTTCATCGGGTCTGCCGAGATGCGACATAATCATGACTTTTGCGCCTGCTTTTAGCGCTAATTTGATAGTAGCAAGTGCGGAACGAATACGGATATCGCTGGTTATGACGCCATTTTTGATTGGCACATTCAGATCTTCACGAATCAGAACACGTTTTCCCTTTAACTTCAGATCAGTCATTTTAATGAGTGACATTAGCAGGCTCCAGATAAGTATCGATGGATGAGAATGTATTGTATAACGCAAGGAAACACAAGGGGTTGGTGAGATGACTGATTTTTCGTGCCCGTGCCCGTGAGCGTGCCCGGGCCCGGTTTTTCTTCGACCCGCATTACTTGAAAAGACGGGCACGGGCCCGGGCACGCACACGGGCACGAAAAAATCGCTGAATTATGCAATTACGGCTATGTTATGCTTTATCCGATTAATTAAAAGGAAAAACCGTGAAGCCAATCCGCGCCTATTTAAAGCTGGAATCGACCGCCGGAATTATCTTATTCGCCATGGCGATCCTCGCGCTGATACTCGAAAACTCACCGTTTGCCTATCTTTATCAAGCTATTCAGCAATGGCCCATCCAAGTTAATTTTGCCGAATGGAGTTTTGTGGCGCCACTTCCATTCTGGATTAATGAAGGCTTAATGACATTTTTTTTCTTGCTGGTTGGGCTGGAATTAAAACGCGAATTTTTGACAGGCGTATTTGTTGATAGAAAACAAATTATTTTGCCAGGCATTGCCGCGCTCGGTGGAATGTTGGTTCCAGTCGGCATTTTTATTTTACTAAATAGTTCACATCCCGATGCATTAAAAGGCTGGGCCATTCCTGTTGCAACCGACATTGCTTTTGCGCTCGGTGTGTTGTCGTTATTTGGGCGACGAGTGCCGCTTGGATTGAAATTATTTCTCATGGCGTTAGCTATTTTTGATGATGTCGGTGCCATTCTCATTATCGCCATCAGTCACACCGGCACCTTATCTTTTATGATGCTGATTTTTGCCTGCGTGTTATTTTTTATTTTATGGGGATTTAATATTTTAGGTGTAACACGGTTGTGGCCTTATCTCACAGTCGGTTTTTTATTATGGTTATGTGTACTGAACTCAGGCGTGCACGCGACCGTGGCGGGTGTGTTATTGGCATTGTTAATTCCAATTCATGAAAAAAAATCGCCGCTGCATCGATTGGAAAAAATCTTGCATCCTTGCGTTGCGTATTTTGTCATGCCTTTATTTGCTTTTATTAATGCGGGCGTCTCATTTATTGGCGCACCGCTCGCGAGTTTATTTGATTATCTGACGCTAGGCATTATTTGTGGTTTGGTAATCGGGAAACAGTTAGGCGTTTTTGGTTTTGTTTTGACATTAATTAAATTGGGTTGGGCAAAACTGCCAGAAGGCACCACGTGGCTGCAATTATATGGCGTTGCGGTTTTGTGTGGTATTGGTTTTACTATGAGTTTGTTTCTTGGTACGCTTGCATTCGAAAATGATAATCCAATTTATTTAATAAAAGTACGCTTAGGGGTTTTGCTAGGCTCACTCCTATCTGGTGTGATTGGCGCAGCAATTTTGCATATTGCTTTTGTGACAAGAAAAAAGAGGGCGCGCGATTGAAGCAAGGAGATAAAATGTCGGTAGTGACATGGCAACAACGTTTAGCCGGGTGGTTAGTGCATGCATTTACTGCGAGCGGAGCTTATATTGGGTTATTGGCATTATTAGCAATTTATCATGGCAAACCCATTCTTTCTTTTTGGTTAATGGGTGGTGCGATTGTCATTGATGCCGTCGATGGATTTTTTGCCCGATTAATCAAAATCAAAATCGCTGTGCCGCAAATTGATGGCGCGTTGCTTGATAATATCGTGGATTTTTTTACGTACACCATGGTGCCCGCTTTCTTTTTATTAGCGATTCCTCTGGTGCCGCCAGGTTGGAGTTTTCCTTGTGTCATTGCGATTACACTTTGTTCTGCGTATCAATTCACGCAAGTCGATGCAAAAACGTTAGATCATTTTTTTAAAGGATTCCCGAGTTATTGGAATATTGTCATGTTTTATTTATTTTTTTGGCAAATGAATCCGGTTGTTAATTTAATAATAATTTTATCGTTAGCGGTGTTAAGTTTCGTTCCGATCAAATATGTTTACCCTTCACGTTTGGAATATTTAGCGCATAGTACGTTTTTACGTATTGCGATGTTGTTGGCCACGATTGTTTGGGGCGTGGCGACCGCGGGATTGTTGTGGGTTTATCCTAAGACGAACGTGATGCTGGTGTCGCTTTCTACGGGTTATCTTTTATTGTATGTTGCGATTAGTCTTTATCGGACCTGGCGGCCTTTGTTTAAGGAGCCGGTGGTGGAATGACACGCGTGTCATCCTGAGAGCGTCTTTTGCTCGAAGGATCTCCTCATATTTATTGGGAGATCCTTCACTGCGTTCAGGATGACATTTTCCTTCCGTATTCCAGCATTTCGTTCTATACTCTGCGCGGTCAAAAAAGTTTGGTTTTGTCATAGTGAGGGGTTCGGCATAGGATATGCCACTATGAACTCTTCACTGTGACAATCTTTTGTTTTTTGTGCGGATATAAATGATGCAGCAAATATTAGTAACGGGTGGCGCCGGATTTATTGGCTCTCATACAGTAGATTTGTTATTAGCGAATGATAAAAAAGTTATCGTGTTGGATAACTTGGCCTCAGGCAATTTAGATTATCTTGATTTAACCCACCCACATCTTGAGTTCATCAACGGCGACATCCTCGATTATGCTCTGGTAAAAAGGATTGTGGCGAATTGTGATGCTGTTTTACATTTAGCTGCGTTGCCATCCGTGCCCAAATCAATTGAAGAACCCGTGAAATCATTGCAAGTGAATATGCAGGGATTTATTCACATTTTGCAGGCGATTCGCGAGTCAGGTAAGCCAATTCGGCTGGTCTATGCCTCGAGTGCCGCAGTTTATGGCGATAGTTCGAAATTGCCCTGCGATGATAGTGCGCCACTCGCCGCCGCCTTATCGCCTTATGCATTAGAAAAAGCGAATAATGAACGTTATGCGGATTTGTATGCGCGATTATTTAATATCAAAAGCTTAGGCTTGCGCTATTTCAATGCCTATGGCCCGCGCCAGGATCCCACGTCACCTTATTCGGGTGTTATTTCCAAATTTATTGAGTTTTATCAACAAAACAAAACGATTACGATTTTTGGCGATGGCAAGCAATCGCGTGATTTTATTCATGTTTCTGATATTGCGAAAGCCAATTTATTGGCGCTGACTGGCGATTATAGTGGTGTGCTGAATATTGCGACGGGCATTCCGGAAACCCTGCAAAATCTGGTGCAATATATCGAAACGCTAGGCAAGAAACCGGCTCGCTTGGAATTTGTGCCCGCACGGGCAGGCGATGTAGCCCAATCTTACGCGAAAATCGATAAGGCGAAGGACCATCTGGGCTTTTATTATTCAACAAATCTTGAGCAGGGAATTCAATCATTGCTCGAAATCATGTATCATTAGCGCCCAGCGAGATATTTCAGGAGAGAGTGATGGAGAATGCGCCGTTAGAACAAGCGTGCACGAAAAGACGTTATGAAGTCACGCGTGCCGATTTACCATTATCTTGTCCAACGATAGAAATGCGAGTTTGGGACGCTCACCCGCGTGTTTATTTACCGATTGAAGAAACCGGCCAGGTTACTTGCCCTTATTGCGGGGCGGAGTTTTTGTTAAAAGATGACAACCAATAAAATTTTAATCGTAGGACCGGCTTGGGTCGGTGACATGGTGATGGCGCAATGCTTGTTTAAGTTATTAAAGCAGCGCGATCCAGACGTCGTGATTGATGTGCTTGCACCAGCCTGGAGCTTGCCTTTGTTGGCACGCATGCCGGAAGTGAATGATGCCATTGTCATGCCGATTGGCCATGGGAAGTTATCACTGCGCGAACGTTACCAGATCGGCAAACGTTTGCGTGAAAAAAAATATCAGCAAGCGATTGTCCTGCCAAATTCATTCAAATCAGCGCTCATTCCCTGGTGGGCCAACATTCCGGTTCGTACGGGTTGGTTGCGCGAAATGCGGTATGGTTTATTAAATGATATTCGCAAATTAGATAAAACCCGCTACCCATTGATGATTGAACAATTCATGGCGTTGGGTTTGCCGTTGGATGCACCATTACCGAAAGAATATCCGTTACCCGAACTTAAAATTTCCGCGACGACTCAAACAGAAGCACTGCAGAAACATCAATTAACACATGACGAGCGACCTATTTTGGCGTTGTGTCCAGGCGCTGAATTTGGTCCTGCCAAGCGTTGGCCTGAAGAACATTATGCAGCGGTTGCACGAGAAAAATTACAGGCGGGTTGGCAAGTTTGGTTGTTTGGTTCGGTAAAAGATCAAGCGGTCACGGCACGCATCATGGAATTAACCGAGCAACGTTGTGTTGATCTGGCGGGTAAAACCAAATTAGAAGAAGCTGTGGATTTGTTATCGTTGGCGAATGTAGTTTTGAGTAATGATTCTGGTTTAATGCATATTAGTGCGGCGCTACAAAAACCATTGATTGCCGTGTATGGCCCAACTAGTGCGGCATTTACACCGCCATTACATAAACAATCCAAGGTGATCACGCAGGCGCTGTCGTGTCAGCCTTGTTTTAAGCGTATTTGTCCGTTAGAGCATCATCGCTGCATGCGCGAGCTTTCACCTGAAAAAATCGTAAGTGCGATGGCGGAGCTATAATGCGAGTACTAATTATTAAAACGTCTTCGATGGGTGATGTCATTCACACCTTGCCCGCATTGACTGATGCAGGTGCAGCGATTCCCGCTATTCGTTTTGATTGGGTGGTAGAAGAAAATTTTCAGGAAATTCCCGCGTGGCATCCATTGGTGGATCAAGTAATTCCCGTGGCAATTCGTCGTTGGCGAAAAAATTTGTGGGCGAAAGAATCGCGTCAGGAATTGAAACAGTTTTGTAATAACGTGCGTGCAACGGAATATGATGCGGTGATTGATGCACAAGGGTTATTTAAAAGTTTATGGATCACACTGCTTTCGAAAAAAAAATTATGTGCCGGAATGGATTGGTCATCTGCGCGCGAGCCACTGACTTCATTGTTTTATCAACGTAAATGTAGCGCATCCTGGGATTGGCATGCGGTGACGCGTTTGCGTAGTTTGTTCAGTCAATCGTTAGATTATGCATTGCCTGATTCGACTGCGAATTATGGCGTTGATCGCACGCAGTTGATTGAAGAAAGTTCGGGGCAAAAATATCTGGTCTTTTTGCATGGCACGACATGGGCCACAAAACATTGGCCAGAAGAATATTGGTGTCGGTTGGCCAATATTGCCAATGAAAATGGTTTTTTAGTGAAGTTGCCCTGGGGAAATGACAACGAGCGTCAGCGTGCTGAACGCATTGCGGCAAGTTGTCAGCAAGCGGAAGTATTAAATCGTTTGGGCTTGGTTGAAATTGCAAAAGTATTAGCGGGTGCACAAGCGATTGTATCGGTCGATACGGGCTTGGGACATTTGGCTGCTGCACTGGATGTGCCGACGGTTTCTCTTTATGGCCCAACAGATCCTGCATTAACGGGTGCGATGGGACAATCACAAATCCATTTAGCAGCGAAATTTCCGTGTGCACCGTGTTTTAGTCGGGAATGTACGTTTCGTAGTGAGCAACCGCAATTAATCACACCACCGTGTTTTGCTACGTTACCGCCAGAAGAAGTTTGGCGTGCTCTTTCCGTTTCCCCTTAAAAAAATTGCCGCTCTGAAAGCCTTCACCCACAGGGGGAAGGCTTTCAAAGCAAGGGGAAAGGGAAGAGTCAAAACGTCCCACTCGCATAAGGCTGCGGCGGCGTCGAAATCGGATCCGCTTTCATTCCACCAATATTGGCAAAAACTTTCTGATCCGGACATAATTTCAAATCGCGCAAACTGGGATAACTCGTAATTTGTATACGACTATTTTGCCGAATACTTTCTGCTTTAATGTTATTGGAAATCGGGAAAAAATTTCCAAAACCAACATAACCTAATTGACGGGTTGGATAAGTTGCATCATCTGGTTTAAATGAACTAACCCCATGCGCCCATAAATAAGCCGCAACTTGGCGAGCGCGCGCTTCTGATATTCCGAGCTCATAACGTCGCGTGCCATACCCGCTCGTGTTGCCAGAGATCAAAATATTATTGTTTGGATAATGTTGCAGTACCATGACCACGCTATCTAAAGCAGGTCCCGCGCCAGGAAGAAAATCAGCGGTATTTTCTTCAAAAATATTATCGGTTGGAAGTTCGATAGTGACATAGTCACCGACTGAATAAACTTGGCCACCTGCTTTCGCAATACCACCGGCTTTAAAATCAATAGTCGTTAAATAATAACCCAAGGCGGCACCACCAATTCCTGCTAATGCAATCACGTATTTTTGTGCACCTAACAATGCAGCACTACCAGCACCAATCGCACCACCTGCAGCAGCGCCTGCTGCATTGCCGGTGAGTTCATTGTTGCTGGCGAAAGGATTGTATGAACAGCCCGCAAGAGCGCAAGAAAGAAAAAGAGCAATGCTACGCTTCAAAACCATTCATATATCCTTTTAAAAATACCGGCATCTATTGTCGTGCAATACACAATCTTCTGTAAACTTCACCATACAAAATGAGCAAGCAAGGTAAACCCCAGATCAGGCCAATACCGAGCGTGATGGCGCATGCTATGAATATAAAGATCGACATGATGAAAATACCAATCAAGCTACAAACGTTACCATAGGTTGCTTTAAAGGATAACTTGAGTGCTTGAAGCGCATTGAGTTTCTTGTCTAAAATGATCGCGGCGCCCATCCACATGCGTATGCCTAGATAAATAGCCGCTAGAATGCCGATTAAAATTAATGCGATGCCAAGCAGCCTAAGACTACTCGACATATTCATGCATGCAACCCCAACACCTATAACAATTGCGGGTGGTAATAAAACTAAAAACCGTAATATGCCATAGCCAATCATGTTTAAAATAATAAAAATATCGAGGGAGTAAGTAATCATTCCAAAATTAATGGGCGAGCCCAGCGCGCGTTGAATTCCGATGTAGAGCAAGCTCCATCCGATTAATGTCTGGATGACAATACCAATAAAATTGAAAAAACCGGCTAATCCAAGCATTCCTGCGCCTTTGAAGCCGCCTGAAAGTCCGCCAAAAATAGCTGCCAGCAAGATGAGCACACCGAGCATTTTCCAGAATGTTGCTTTTGACCCGCTTACTTTATCCCAAGCCGCTTTGACTGTATCCATCACAGGTAAACAATTCGCACTTTCCATGTCATGCTCCTTATAACAAAGTTAGGATGGGTATAGGATAACGCAAAGAGTGCTGCGATGTACATCAGTCCGCGATGGTCTTATACTCCTTGAAAAGGGAAAATGACAAGGACGAAATTTATGAGTCAACAGTTGGAATCACGACCCTATACCGGATGGCAACTGCTTAAATCGTATTGGCAATCAGAGTATCGTGTCAGTGCGTATGCATTTCTGATTTCTGTGATCGTTATGTCAATGACTTTGGTTGGCATGGATGTCTTGTTTACGACGTGGTACAACTATTTTTATAATGCGCTGCAAGATTATGACTGGCATGGTTCACTTGATCTTCTCGTTATTTTTGTCTTTATGGCATCCGTCAGCATTGTGCTTGCGGTCTATCGTTATTATTTGCAAAGTTATTTAGGATTACGCTGGCGCCGCTGGTTAACAAAACAATTTTTAAATCGCTGGCTGGATAAACGTGGTTATTATTATCTGGAAGATTTTAATGATTCAACGGATAACCCCGATCAGCGTATTCAAGAAGATATTGCAAGTTTAGTGACGAGTTCATTGTCGCTTTTGCTCGGTATTTTGAGCTCAATCGTAACCATTTTCGCGTTTGTTTTTGTGCTTTGGGAGCTATCTGGCACGATCAAAATTCCACTGGGATCTTATGGAGTTTTGCATATTCCAGGCTATTTGGTTTGGGTTGCAATTGTCTATGCGTTAATTGGCACAACGCTCACATTCAAGATTGGGCGTCCATTGGTTATGCTCAATTTCGAACAACAGCGACGTGAAGCAAATTTCCGTTTTGCCGCAATTGATTTGCGTTCACACGCAGAGCATGTCGCTTTGTACCGTGGCGAACAACATCAGAAAACCATTCTGCAGAAAATTTTCGGTAGCGCACTGGAAAACTGGTACGCCATTATTTTGCGACAAAAATTATTATTGTGGTTCACTGCTGGATACAATCAAATATCGGTTATTTTGCCGTTAGTTGTTGCTTTGCCAAATTATTTTAACAAAGTATTCAAGCTCGGCGGTTTAATACAAACTTTATCGGCATTTGGCCGCATTCAAGATGCGCTATCATTCATAGTCAATTCATATACCACGATTGCTGAATGGCAAGCGGTCATGCGCCGTTTGTTAACTTTTTTAAATCATGTGTATGAAGTCGAGCAGGATGCCGTGCAGAAAAATAAATTTGCTTATTTGGAAACGCCCAAAAATAATATTTCAGCAAAAGATCTTACTATTTATACACCGACCGGCGAAAAATTATTAGATAAAGTGTCGCAAGAATTTGTGCATGGCAAACATTACTGGATTAAAGGCGATTCAGGCATTGGCAAAAGTACGTTTGTGCGTGCGATAGCGGGAATTTGGCCGTATGGTTCGGGAACAATAAGCTTGCCAGAAAAACCAAACATCATGTATATTCCGCAACGTTCTTACATGCCACTTGGTACGTTACAAGAAGCATTATTATTTCCTGATAATGTGCTTCCAGTTTCCGAAAAAGAATTAATTCAATTGTTGCATGATTGTGATTTGCCAAATTTAGCGAATGAATTACATCATGCCACCATGTGGTCAGAACATTTATCGCCGGGCGAATTACAGCGTATTGCGTTTGTGCGAGTTTTGTTACATAAACCCGATTGGGTATTTTTAGATGAAAGTACATCAGCGCTCGATTTAACGCATGAACAACAATTATATCGATTGCTAAAAGAAAGATTACCAAACTGCTCGTTAATCAGTGTCGGTCATCGTCCAAGTTTAGATGGTTATCATGATCACAAAGTGGATCTCGCAGTTTATTCAGTTGAACGAGCGAGTGCTATAAGTTAGGAATAAAATGGACGCGCGTGAAGTTAAGCAAGAAGAATTTTCAATTATTGTCACCGGCATTGCGATGCCGGATGGTTATGGTGACGAAGAGTATTTAAATAATTTGCTACGTAGTTTAAAAGCTTTTTTGGAACAAAATAATTTTACTCATATAAAAGTTATTATTTTTTTCGCTTGTTTTTTAGATAAAAAACCCAAGTTAATTGAAATCATGCAAACCCATGATCTGTTATCGAAAGAAACGAAAGCAGACGATAATTGTTTTATCATCCAGGAAAAAAATCCTGATGTTTTTTTGATGGCGCATGTGCGTGATGATTTAACCAGAGATGAAAATCCCAATTATACGGAAGAAGAGCATGATCAATTACGCAACTCTCCGGTATTTTTGCAAAAATTAAAAAACGTGAAATTAATTTTTAATATTTCAAACTCAGGCATGTTAGACATATTTCAAGATGAGTATTACGGCTATCAAAAAATTTTCGCAACACCGCCACGCATCGTTCATTTTGCAGAGCATGGTTGCAAGTTAGATCCAAAAGAATATGCGGGTTATTTTCATAAACAATATCCCATGGGTTTTAAAGAAGGAATGTTTTTTGCTGTTCCAGAGAAAAGAACTAAAAAAGATGTGCTCTTATCAATAAAAGATAAAAAGTTATTGGCATTATTATTAAACGAAAGTTCGGAACAAAAACAAGAAGCTGCAATGCAATATTTCGATGAAAATGTTTTGTTTGTCCCAGGATATTTTAAGCATTCACTCTATCTTAACTTGGCCGCTGCAGTTGATGCCCCCGTGACTCGTGAGTCAAACAAAAAGGAAGTTTTAGTTTTTGGCAGTGCTTTTTATAGCGCACAACAAGATTATTTGCATGACTTGGATTATCTGAAGTTTCTTTATAAAGCGGGCATCAACAAACTAAAAATAGTGACTAATGATAAAGAAGAAACGTGTGATTTAGGCGCTCTTTTGATGGCGCGCAATCGCATTCCGAAAACAGGAACCTCTAAACACAAAAAATTTAAAACGTTACGTATGATAGACACATGGGTATCTAGCAATGATTTTGCAAGATTATATGAGTTGGCAGATGATTTAGCGGGATGTTCGGGCGATAAATCACTGGAAACTGCGTGCGCTAATTTATGCATTATGTTGTATGAAATGCGTAGTTATAAAGTGGAAGGTTTTCGTGAAGACATTTTGGGTGCGTTGAAGGGAACTTTGTTTGAAACATTATTAATTGATGCGACACGAAAAAATTTCGGCTACGACAAATTCCAGGCAGATTGTATTTGGCATAAATTTGGTGATCCAAATCATCCAGATGGAACACCCATTATTCAGTTATTAACAACAGCACAGCTTCTTTCCTTGGCAAAAGAAATTGCGCAGCATTTAACGAGAGAAAAAATCGACGAGGCAAAAAATATTCTGCGTGAAATTGTGCATAAGAAAAATTTATATCAACTGTTAGCAACGATTTTTGCAGCGGAGATTAAAGCAGCACTCTCCGTTCAAAACAGTTATGTGCCACTTTCATTTTTGAATAATCAACGCAAACCCGCAGGCGGCACAACAGAGCCAGCCATGCTATGTAGTGTGACGACAGCAGGAAATGCATCACCTTTAGCATTGGTGCCATCTAGCCCAAGCACATCATCGTAAGGGAACGCATATAAATGCGGTGTTAACAGATGAATTGCTTTGCCATACAATTGATACCAAGGACTACGATTTAACAATTCAGCAGGTAATGGTGCGCGTTCAGTATAAATAGTTTTTACATCAGTCCCAATTTTTCCGCGAATATACGGCTGATCTAGTACATCACCATTGGGTACCGGTAACAAACCCGCTGCCCATGCGGAAGTAATATATTTGACGACAACGGCTTTATAACCATCACTTAAAGCAGCTTCTGACTGATCTGGATCTTGTGTTTGCGCAGCAATACGCGCCTTCGTTTGATCGCTGATTGTCACATCAATATTTCCAATCGCTGCCATGAATAAACTATTCGAAGTCAAAGATGAGCGTCTGATCGTAATGGTATCGCCTAATGAATTCGTCAGCACGAGTGATTTTTCAGTTTGGCCTTTTTTATCGGTAACCATTTTCACAAAACCTGAAAATATACCTTCTTGATCGGATAATACGCCGCTTGCTTCAACTAATTGCACGGAGAGTGTATGACTGGCTGTTTTACCATCAGCACTGAAATAATATGTGTTAAATAACCAGTCGATGTACGGATCTAAATAATTTCCAGCAAACGAATTGCTCTCGCGACCCGGTGCTAAAATTCGCAGTAACACATTATTGTTTTTTATTAACAAGCGCTGATATTCTTTCGTTCCAATTTCTTCATCAAAGGTATGTTGAATTGCTGCAAAAGCAGTTGCGCGATCGGTTGTTAAACCATAAACATCGTTCTTTTGCGCGACTGAAATAGGCAAACTTAAAAAATCGACTGCGGTTGGATTGAAGAAAGTGCTGCCATCGGGATTGTAGGTAAATTCAACTTTATCAAACATCGTATAGTAATCAGGATTGGATGTTGGATTCGTATCATAAACAGAAGGTTCTGCAACACTGCCGTTTGGATTAATGTGCATGCTAAGCGGTTTGTTAATCGAGACATACATTCTGCCTGAGCTTAACGGTGGCACTCGGAAACTCACATTGTTTACGGCATCATAAGCAAAATCCGCTGGTTTGGTTGCTGCCGTCACGGGAACACATCGGCTAACGGTCGGGTCGTTAGGAGAAGTCAGTTTTGCAATTTTCATAAAACAAGGTTTGTCAGCGATACTGCCTTTCATGACTAAATAAACATGTTTAATCGCAGCATTATTGGCTTGATTGTTAAACGTGATTTGAAATGATCGATTACTTCCTGTTGCGAATGCAGATGAGATGCTCGCAATCAGGGCCGCGCATGCTAGAGAACGCAATACTCGCTTCATTTTTTGTAACCTCGCATAACCCGATCTGAGATGATAACAAGCCAAGCCAATCAATAAACCTGGCATCTTTCACAGTAGACAGTATTTCGTTGTCCTAATCGAATGGCTGTTAATTTTGTTTTACAACGTGAGCAAGGCAAGCCTTCGCGTCCATAAGCTTTTAATTGCAAACTAAAATATCCAGGTTTGCCATCGCTATCCACAAAGTCTTTTAAAGTAGTTCCGCCACATTGAATGGCTTTACGTAAAATAGTTTTTACGGCAAGAACGAGTTTTTTATAACGAATTTCAGAAATCGTTTCTGCAGGACTTCTAGGATCAATTCCGGCAGCAAATAAACTCTCGGTTGCGTAAATGTTTCCAACACCAACGACGTTGGCGTTATCCATCAAAAAAACTTTCACAGCAACTTTTTTCCCCTGCGCGCGTTTCCATAAATAATTCCCTGAAAATGCGCGACTTAGCGGCTCGGGGCCTAAATTTTTTAACAAGGGATGTTGCGCGGGATCTTCCATGGTCCAAAGGATGGCGCCAAAACGGCGCGGGTCAGTATAGCGGAGAATTTTTTCATGGGCAAACGTGATATCGACATGGTCGTGTTTGCCGGCAGGGGAAGGCTGGGTCAGAATTCGCAAACTGCCTGACATGCCAAGATGGATGATAAGAGTGCCATTGCTGGTTTCCAGTAACAAGTACTTAGCCCGGCGTTTGATAGTTAGAATGCTATGATTTTTCAGCAAGTTAGCTAAATCAGAAAAAATAGGCCAACGTAATCGATATTGACGGATGTCTATCTGCTTGATTTTATGGTGTAATATGTGTGACTCGATGCCGCGTAAGGTTGTTTCAACTTCGGGTAGTTCTGGCATAATTTTTTCCAAGTTATTGCTAGATTGTGCTATTATTAAAGGAGTCTGTCGATATATATTACAGACATGTATTAATTACAAAAGGCGATATTTCTATGTATGGCGTTTTAAACTTACCTTGGTGGGGCTTCATCGTTGCAGTAGTCATCATGACCCAAATTACCATTGTTAGCGTCACAGTATTTTTGCATCGATGCCAAGCGCATCGCGCGTTAGAATTACATCCAATTGCTAGCCATTTTTTCCGTTTCTGGTTGTGGCTGACAACAGGTATGGTCACCAAAGAATGGGCTGCGATTCATCGCAAGCACCATGCAAAAGTTGAAACCGACGAAGATCCGCATAGCCCGCAAAAACAAGGTATCTGGAAAGTATTATTTCAAGGTACAGAACTTTACAAAAAAGAAAGTCGTAATCCAGAAACGCTAGAGCGTTATGGCACGGGCACACCCGATGACTGGATGGAACGCAATGTTTATGCCCGCAATAACAAATACGGTATTTTGTTGATGTTTGTGGTGGATATCGTTTTATTTGGTCCTCTTGGCATTAGTATTTGGGCCCTGCAAATGGCTTGGATTCCTTTCTGGGCGGCCGGTGTTGTGAATGGCGTTGGGCATTATGTTGGTTATCGAAATTTTGAATGCCAGGATGCTTCCCGCAATCTGCTCCCAATTGGATTTTTTATTGGTGGCGAAGAATTACATAACAACCATCACACGTTTGGTACCTCAGCCAAATTTTCGGTGAAGTGGTGGGAGTTTGACATGGGTTGGCTCGTGATCCGCATGCTGCAAATGGTTGGTTTGGCGCGTCCAAAACGCATACCACCGAAAGCAGATTTAGTACCCGGTAAAGGTACGGTTGATGTGGATACATTAAAAGCAATTTTAACCAATCGTTTTCAAGTGATGGCGCATTACAGTAAAAATGTGATCGTGCCTGTGTTTCGTGAAGAGCGTCGTCGTGCAAGTGAGGCGAGCAAATCGATGTTACGTCGCGTTCGCACTTTGTTGATTCGTGAAACATCGTTGGTTGATCAGAACGGTCAACAAACTTTGGCAAGCGCATTAGCGAGTCACCGTTCTCTCGCGGTGGTTTATCAATTTCGTTTGAATCTTCAAAATATCTGGGCGAAAAGCGCAGCGACACAAGCAGAACTTTTGGAAGCGTTACAAGAATGGTGTCGTCAAGCGGAAGCGACAGGTATTAGTGTGTTGCGTGAATTCGTAACACAATTGAAAGCATACGTTCCAAGTAAAGCATAATCCCGTAGGGCAGACTCTGAGGAGGGTCTGTCCGTACGCAAGGAAGTGAAAAATAGATGCCAGCTGAAGAAAATAAAACATCTCCAGAAAATGATGGATTTTTAGCAAGATGGTCTCGAATTATTATTTCGAGCTTATTAGATTCATATAAGAAATTTAACGAAGAATATAAACATCTCATCATAACTGAACTAATCGATTTTTCTCCTGTCGAAGTTTCTGACGAAAGATTAAAAAAATATTTATTATTATTTTTAAATGAACATTCGCAAATAAAATTGCTTCGCGTAAAACCGCAATATTTAGATTGCATAGATTTTCTCGCAAGAATGGTAAATCAACCAGACTGTCATTTAAAAGAACTTGAAGTTGATTTTCAAGGCGATCAGTTGCAAGCGATTACCACATTGGCAGCGACTTTGCAGTGTACTCAATGCAAGTTAACTAATTTTGAATATGTGCCTGCGCTTGATGATATCGGTAGCGGCATACTTGCAGCAGCAATTAAAATGAATGGTTCTCTTACGGCATTTGGGTATACCAATCAAAAAGGATGTCAGCAAGGGTTGCATCAAATATTAGAAGCGATTCTTAGTCATGGAAAGATCAGTTGTTTATCCTTGTGTAATAGCGACATAAACGATGAAAATGCGGAGTTTTTAGCAAAGATAATTAAATCCGAACATCTTAAATTAAAAAAACTAGATCTCACGGGCGCAATAGTAAGTTCAAACGGAATGAAGTTGATTCTGGATGCAATTTCGCAGTGTGAATTGACTGATTTGAATGTTGAGAAAATACCAACTGCTTCTTGTGCTCAAAGCATCGTGGCAATACAAGCTGCACTTAAGATAAATCATACGTTAATAAACCTGAATGGCGAATGTAAAAATAAAAAGATAAGACACTGTCTGGAACATAATCGAGAAATTATGCCGCTCGTGGTTATGCTGGCAGGATTTTTTAATCGGGATATTAGAAATATTATGCTCATGTATCTCGGAAACTATAATGAAAACGTGGTCATCCGTGATGATCTTAGCAAAAGACTTGTTGCAAATATAACAGATGAAGTTCTGTCGCCTTTTGAGAAACTTCAAATGCGCTATTTTATTGATGGGCACCAGGATGCTATGCAACGCTTTATCAATTTTTATCTCAGGCATTTTAATACTCTGCAAGATCCGGATTTAAAATTAAAGCTTCTTCAGAAATTTGATCAGGCAGTGATAGCGAAACCATCGTTAAAAGAAGCAAGAGTGGAAATAGAAAAAATACTTGGCATGGATTGTGTGCAAGCGGTGCAGTATTTGGAGCAACTGAATTTTGTGGATAGGGCGAATATTCATTTTAAATCGGCAGGTGATAATGTAAGTCCCCGGCCATAGTGTCCAGTGTCATCCTGAGAGCGCTTTTTGCTCGAAGGATCTCCGCGTTATAACATGGGGTCCTTCACTTCGTTCAGGATGACAAGTAACGTTATTGTCCGTACCGTCTTCGACTTTTATTTAGCAGTTCCAGTTGTTGTGCCGGCTTGTTAGCTTCGAGAGCTCTGAGGAGCGCTTCACTGCGTCGTGCACGAATTAAAATAAGCGCCGCCAGCGCAGCTTTGTCGCTTTCTGCTTTCTTAAGGATAGCTTTGGCAACAAGCTCTTTAAATTCTGGTATTTCTTTTAGTAGCGCTTTTCTATCTTCTTTATCAATATCAGCTAAATGAGCGCCAGAAAAAAGCTCACTAAGAGGCAGCCAATTCGTTTCACGAAGACTCAGCATACCCAATGGTTCTTTGCTGCGTATAAAAAGCGGTTCATTTTTACTGTTTCCCCACTCACGAGAGATGGTGATATAACAAGAAGTACTACCTGAGATTTCAAATACATCTTGTAAAGATTCACCAATAATATCGTGTGAAATTAAAGCGACTGGCATGGCATCCTCGGTATAAATATAGATATGTATAAAAAAGAGGCATTTTATACTATCTTGGTGATTGAATGCAATCTTATCCTGTCATTGCGAACCCCGCGTTTTTTACTTCCCTACGTCCCGCGGCGTGTCCGCGGGATCCAGAGCAAAATCTCCTCCCTGGATCCCGCGGACAAGCCGCGGGACGTAGGGCGAATGCATAGCAGACGGCAATAATTATATTGCCTCTCCTCGTGCCCGAGCTGGAAAATAATTTTTTATCATTACCACACCGTCCGTCATCCCGCGACGCGCGTGGTTGTAGGCGACAGAAAAAGAAAAGGGCGAACACAAAGGTTCGCCCCTACAGGATAGTCGGAATTGCCAAAGCAATTCACGTTATAGCTTGGTTTCCTCAAACAACACATGCATTCCATTTTTACCGGTTGCTGCATTGTATGCACGTGGATCAAAGTATTTTTGCTTAAACTTTTCAGCCATCGTACGTTTGTTCTTGGTGGTGGTACGGAAAGTACCGGTTTTTTTGCCAGCCTTGGTTAAGCCGGTAGATAACATTTTGATTTTATCGCGCATAATAGATACCTTTTAAGCGGTTATTCCTGTTCTGCTTGTTCGCGTTCTTTAATATCTTGCAGAACTTTTTCAATGCCGTACTTATCAATAATACGCATTCCTTTCGTGCTAACACGCAGTTTGATATAGCGTTTTTCATTTTCTAACCAGAAGCGATGCTCCTGAAGGTTAGGATTGAAACGTCGTTTGGTCTTGTTGTTCGCATGGGAAACATTATGCCCCATCAACGGACGTTTTCCTGTAACCTGACACACTCTAGACATATTCTTACTCTCCGATAGATCTCTATATTGCGCAAAGGCAGGTCGCGATTTATACCAGAAACAACAACCCAGTGCAAGCATTCAAAGCATCCCATGTTCGGCAAATGAAATGGTTTCTTGCTGACCAATCACAATATGGTCAATGACTTGAATATCAACCAACGCAAGCGCCTGTTTTAGCCGTTCTGTTATTTCCCGATCGGCATGACTTGGCTCAGCTTTTCCAGAGGGGTGATTATGGGCAAAAATAACCTTTGCCGCATTGTGTTGCAATGCCCGCTTAACGACTTCACGCGGATAAACACTCGCCTCATTCAACGTGCCATGAAATAACTCTTCGAAACAAATCAAACGGTTATGGTTATCCAGAAAAAGGCAGGCAAAGACTTCATGCGGATAGTTTTTAAGTTGATGCGCCAGAAACCGCCCAGTCCGCTGGCTGTTATTTAAAGTCTCACCCGGCTCAATATGACTATCCAAAAAACGCCGTCCCAGTTCAACAGCCGCTTTCAGCAAAGCATATTTTGCTTTACCCAAACCTTTTTTTAGATAAATTTCATGAGGATAGGAGTGCAATAATTTTTTTAAGCCACCAAAATCAATCAATAATTCCCGCGCAATATCGAGCGCCGTTTTGCCACGCACGCCCGTATTCACGAAAATAGCGAGTAACTCGGCGTCAGACAGATTTTTTGCCCCGAGTTGTAATAATTTTTCCCGCGGCCGTTCGCTCGACGGCCAGTGTGTGATGGACATAGTGAACTCCTTTCTAGAGCGTGTTATCTTGTACGCGATGCATAAAAGAGGAAACTCGGCAAAATGAACCAACCCTTACATAAAAATATCCTGCTGGGCATAACCGGCGGAATCGCAGCCTATAAAAGCGCTGATCTCGCCAGACGTTTGCGTGAGGTGGGGGCAGAGGTCCGAGTGGTGATGACAGAACATGCTAAAGAATTTATTACGCCATTGACGATGCAAGCCGTTTCAGGAAATCCAGTGCATGCTGATTTATTTGATTTGAAAGCGGAAGCGGCGATGGGACACATTGATTTAGCGCGTTGGGCGGATGCTATTTTGATTGCACCGGCAACCGCTGATTTTATGGCTAAACTAGCACATGGCGAAGCGGGTGATTTACTTACAACACTTTGTCTTGCAACCAAGGCACCGATTGCAGTTGCGCCAGCCATGAATCAAGGTATGTGGAAGAATACGCGGACCGTAGAAAATCTGCAAGCGCTCATCAAAAAAGGTATTCACGTTTTTGGTCCAGGCGAAGGTAGCCAGGCCTGTGGCGATGTCGGTCTTGGGCGTATGTTGGAACCATTAGAATTAGTCGAGCAATTACAAAAAATTTTCATGACAGGCAGTTTATACAATAAACATGTTGTCATCACCGCAGGTCCAACCCGCGAAGCCATCGATCCGGTACGTTATCTCACAAACGCAAGCTCAGGCAAAATGGGTTATGCGTTGGCTGAAGCCGCGCATGAAGCCGGTGCGCGCGTGACATTAGTCAGTGGTCCTGTGCATCTTCGCCCGCCTGCTCGCATAGAATGTTTAAATGTAATTAGCGCACAAGAAATGTATGCTGCAGTGATGAATGTGATTTCTGACGCAGATATTTTTATCGGTGTTGCGGCAGTTGCAGATTATCGCTGCGTGGAAGTTGCCACCCAAAAAATTTCTAAATCTAATCATGCTACCTTGACGCTTGCACTGGAACGAAATCCTGATATTTTAGCGAGTGTTGCAGCACTTAAAAAACGTCCGTTTGTTATTGGTTTTGCAGCAGAAACAGAAAACGTTATAGAAAACGCGCGTGCGAAAGTAGTAAATAAAAAATTAGATATGATCGTTGCCAATCAGGTTGGAGAAAAAATGGGATTTGAGGAAGATGATAATTCGGTTGTCGTCTTAGTTAATAATACACAGCATGAGTTTGCTAAAACGTCGAAAAATAAATTGGCGCGCGAGCTTATTGCTTTTATTGCTAGGGTCTGTCGATAATTGTGGGGTCAAGTGCCATCATCGAACAAGTTGTATAAAAATGCAACTTGTTCGATGATGG
>CAZAXX010000009.1:0-17413 GCA_964489265.1 uncultured Coxiellaceae bacterium | reverse complement strand
TTTTTTTTTTTTTGTTTTTGTTTTTTTTTGTGGTGGCCTTATTAAATTTTAAATTATTTTTTTAATTTTTTTTTTTTTTTTTTTTTCTCCCCCCCCCCCCCCCCCACCAATCTATTGCTTTTATTTCCAAAGAGGTGAAGTAACATGGAAGAAAGAATTGCATCAATGACAAACGTTGCACCATTCGATTTACGCAAGAATTTACCTATTCAGTTAAAAATTTTGGATCCGCGCATAGGCACCGCATGCCCCTTACCAAAATATGAAACAAGCGATTCCGCAGGATTGGATTTGCGTGCGTGTCTCGATAATAAATTAGTGATACAGCCGGGCGAAACACATTTAATTCCAACCGGAATTTCAATTTACATTGGCGATCCCAATTTAGCAGCAGTGATTTTGCCGCGCTCGGGTTTGGGGCATAAACATGGGTTGGTATTAGGTAATTTGGTTGGTTTAATTGATGCGGATTATCAAGGCCCACTCATGATTTCCTGCTGGAATCGTGGGCAGCATTCATATACCATTGAGCCCTTTGATCGGATCGCACAATTAGTTTTTCTGCCGATTGCGCGGGTTAATTTCGAATTAGTTGAAGAGTTTGACGCAACTTCTCGCGGCGCGGGCGGTTTTGGCCATTCGGGGAAAAACTAACTTTTTGTTTAGGTGGATCTAGAGCTTATGTTAGCAGAACACAAAAATACACATATCGATCCTTCTATTTTTCGTGCCTACGATATTCGTGGTGTCGTCGGTGAAGGTTTGACAGAACACAGTGTCTATCAACTTGGCCAAGCGATTGGTTCAATGGCGCTTGCCAATGGCGAAAAACGCATTGCAATGGGCCGTGATGGTCGCTTGTCGGGTCCCATGTTATCGCGCGCATTGTGCGCGGGTTTGTTAGCATCGGGCTGTGATGTGCTGGATATCGGTGTTGTACCTACTCCATTGTTATATTATGCAACGCAAATGATGGATACACGTTCCGGTGTGATGTTAACTGGCAGCCATAATCCGCCAGATTATAACGGTTTAAAAATCATGATTGCTGGAAAAACGCTGGCAGAAGCGGGAATTCAGCATCTTTATGAACGAATTGTTAAAAATGATTTTAGCGCAGGGACTGCTTCCGCATTCGACGTTGATATTGTAGAACGTTACATGAATCGCATCGCGCACGATGTGAAGTTAGCTCGACCACTAAAAATTGTTGTTGATTGCGGCAATGGTGTCGCAGGAAAAATTGTGCCGGCGTTATATCGACAAATGGGCTGCGAAGTGCACGAACTATTTTGTGACGTAGACGGTAATTTTCCCAATCATCATCCTGATCCAAGTCAAACAGAAAACTTGCATGATTTAATTCGTGTTGTGCGCGAAACCAAGGCAGATATTGGTTTGGCATTTGATGGTGATGGTGATCGTTTAGGTTTAGTGACGACCAGCGGTGATGTAATTTGGCCGGATCGACAAATGATGTTATTTGCAAAAGCAATTTTAGCACATCAGCCTGGCGCGAAAATTATTTATGACGTGAAATGTACAAATCATTTGGCAAAAGTAATTCACCAGTTTGGTGGTGTGCCAATTATGTGGAAAACCGGTCACTCGTTGATAAAAGCAAAACTCGCTGAAACACAAGCGGCGTTGGCGGGTGAAATGAGTGGACACATTTTCTTTAAAGATCGCTGGTATGGATTTGATGATGCGCTGTATGCGGGTGCACGCATGCTTGAGATTTTGGCGGAAACAACAGGCGACAGTGATGCATTATTCAAAGATGTTCCAAATAGTGTGAATACGCCGGAATTAAAAGTGTATGTCGCTGACAGTGAAAAATTTTCCTTGATGGAACAGTTAGTTCAGAATGCAAATTTCGGCCCAGCGGAAGTGGTCACCATTGATGGTTTGCGGGTGAATTTTGCAGATGGTTGGGGTTTGGTGCGTCCATCGAATACTACACCATGTTTGGTTTTACGTTTTGAAGCAGAAAGTGAAGGCGTGTTGGAAAAAATTAAGAATGTGTTTCGTGAATTTTTATTAACGGCGAAACCGGATTTGATTTTGCCGTTTTAATCTTGTCATCCTGAACGAAGTGAAGGATCTCCCTGTTATAATCTGGAGATCCTTCACTTCGTTCAGGATGACAAAGTCCCGTTCAGGATGACAAAACACGGTACTTCTAAAGGCGCAACCATGCAATTAAATCATTACGATATCATCATTGTTGGCAGTGGAATTGTTGGAGCTACGACAGCTTTAGCACTCGCTAAAAATCCAGCGTTAAAAATTGCGATCTTAGAAGCTCACCCTGTTTCATCGCACTGGGAATCAACTCACATAGATCACCGCGTCAGCGCAATTTCTCTCGCATCAAAACGCATTTTCCAAAATCTCGCTGTTTGGCCAATTATTCAAGCAAAACGCGCCAACCCTTATTTGCATATGCATGTGTGGGATGAAGGTGGTCAAGGCGAAATTCATTTTGATTGCGCGAAAATAAATGAACCGATGCTGGGTTATATCATTGAAGATAGCGTCATGCGCACGAGCTTGACACAAAAAATTGTTGAGAGTGCGGCGATCGATTTTATTTATCCCGTTAAATTAAAGTCATTACAAAAAAAATCGGAATCAGTCGAATTGATTCTCGATGATGAGACAATTTTTTCTGCCAAATTAGTCATTGCGGCCGATGGCGCAAATTCCTGGGTGCGCGCGCAAATTAATTCAGAATTGACAACACGGGATTATGAACAAACTGCAATTGTTGCCACCATACAAACAGAGCACGCACATCAGCAAACAGCTTGGCAACGATTTTTAACGACAGGCCCGTTAGCATTTTTACCATTGAGTGATGCAAATACGTCGTCGATCGTCTGGTCAGCGACGCATGATTTTGCAACTGAATTACTTTCGTTAGATGATGAAATGTTTAAGCAGCGTTTAAGTTCCGCCTTCGCAGAAAAATTAGGAAAAATTCATCACGCGTCAAAACGTTTTCATTTTCCATTACGCATGCGTCACGTAAAAAATTACGTGGAAGAACGTATCGCACTAATCGGTGATGCGGCGCACACGATTCATCCCTTGGCTGGCCAGGGAGTGAATTTAGGTTTGTTGGATGCAGTTTGCCTGGCAGAAGTTGTGTTAAACGCTGCAGAAAAACAGCGTGATTTCGCGAGTTTAGCAACATTAAGACGTTATGAGCGTTGGCGTAAATCCGATAATTTAGCGATGCTTGCGGCTGTCGATTTTTTCAAACAATTATTTTCAAATCAAAATACTCTCGTAAAAAACGCTAGAAATTTCGGGCTTAATTTTACGAATCAATTACCGATCTTAAAAAATTGGTTGACGCAATATGCGTTGGGCAATCATGGCGATTTACCGTGTTTGGCGATTTGATGTTATTTCATTCTTTAGACAGTCGACGTTTTTGAGCAGCAGAATTTGGGGATTGATCATCCTGCTTCTGATCATTTGAACTGAACACATCTTGGCGTAGACGTTTATTAGGAGAATTTTCGGAGAGTAACTTGTTAATCTCAGTCATGATATCTACTGCGGCAAGGGTTGGTAACTCAACTAAATCATCAGTGTTAGCCTCTTTTTCTTTGATATGCTCAATCTTATCTCTAATTTCCAATAAATAAGGTAAGATAACGTCCTTTGAAAAATCAATATGAGAAAATTTCTTTGCGTAAGAATCGATTGCCGTAATGGCATCATAAATATCTATTAGCTTTGCTTTTTTCAAAGCATAAACGTCATCTGATGAAACCTCGCCTACATGTTTAAAATCAGCTAGCAGCAGCATTTTATATTTCTCAGAAAAATATATATTGCTATCAGTCAAGTCACCATGGGTTAGGTTATGGCTATGAAGTCTTTTTAAAATTTTAAATAATATTAAAGTAGCAATCTCATGAAAATTCGCCGCGGATATTATCCATTTCGGTTTATTGTCGGGCACAATAAATTCGGAATATATAAAACAGGCTTCGGGTGTATTTTTGAAATAAGGCGGCAGACAAGGTATTAAAAGCTCGCGCATTCGGAGATGGTTTACATAATAAACATTAAAAAAGTGACGAAAATTATTTTCTTGTTTATCAACAACCGTATAAATATCTTCTTTGTGAACCACTGAAAAACAAAGATCTTTATCTGCTCTTTGTCTCGATTGGATAAGTGCTTGAATAAAAAAATCTTCTGAAGGAATATTGAATTGTTCCTTAAATGTTGCAAAAAGCTGTCCTCGTAGTGGGCCCTGCAAACTCAAATTATCATCGACATTAAGTGTTAATAATGGAATTCCAACGCACTTCTTTGCTTCTTCTAAACTAGTTATTTCTTTGATTTGATACGCATTCTCTCGATATCGAGTCGCAACACGATCTTTATTGTCTGATTCACAAACAAAAAGATCGCTGTTCATTAGGCCCGCTACCAAAAAAAATGGCATAAACGTACCCTCATGCTACATTTAAAATTATAGCAAATTTGTTGGATGCATTTTGTTTCTAATAAGCAACCTATTGGATTTACTGTGATAATTTCTGTGTGAAACAACGCGAAGAGAGCCGGGACTTTGTCATCCTGAACGAAGTCCCGTTCAGGATGACAAAGTCCCGTTCAGAATGACAAAACACGGTATCGCTAAAGGCGCAACCATGCAATTAAAACATTACGATATCATTATTGTTGGCAGTGGAATTGTTGGAGCTACTGTTTGGCGAAGTAGCGATTATTTTTTCTTAGGCACAGGAGGCGGACTCTTGCTGTCATTATCCGACATGATTTCTTGTTTTGGTGCTTGCAATAACGTCTGGTCAACTTTTTCAATAACTATTTGTAATGTAGCAATTTCAGATACCATTTTTTCAAGACGAAAAGTTATTGCTTCTCCAAGTGCAGCATCTTTTTGTAATTCCAGCGGAAGACTGAACGCAGAAAGCATGGCTCTATCAAATTCCCCAATATCGCTTGTAATATGCAACATTTTTTGTGTTTCTCTGAGCTCCGTAAGTTGTTGGCCCGTCAGCTTGGTAAGTTCTTCCGCTAGTTCGGAAATCTTATCATATGCCATCCACACGCCGGCGCCTCCAATGAAAACTCCCATGATGGTGCCTGCAGTTATGACTGCAGGTAGGGTTCCGCATATCTCTGCCGCAAAAAAACCTGCTCCACCAAATCCTATTACAACACCACCAGCTCCATATGCTGCACATTTGCAGGCATCTTTGAGCAGTTGACGGTGGTATGGACTACAACATTTATTGAGTTGGCTTTCATGCACAGCAATTAATTGTTTACGAAACTCTTTGCAAGCGTCAAGGTTTGGGGAGCTTTTCATTTCATCGTCAAAACGCAAATACGCATTTTTGTTTACCAATGTTTGATAACGTCTAGCGATATCTTTCATTGTTTCAACATCTAAAGCCATTTTTTCTTCAAATTGGATGATAGGCTTGGGAATATATTCTTCTGAACTACCTTCCTTATTTAGTTTTTGTTTTTCAATCGATAGAATCATTAACTCGTGTAAATTAGGATCTTGTAGTTTAGATAATGCAACGATGAGGTCAGGGATCGGCATTATTCGAATTAACTCAGGTGTTAATTGAGGCGACGATGTTTTTTGTTCACTACTTCCTGCAAAAAATTGTTGTCTTTGATTTGACATAAAATTTCCTCATTTGACTATTATTATAATTCATTTCTAGTCGTATATTTAAATAGATATAACGACCTGAAATATTAGAAAAAAATTCTCAGTGACGCCTTCTTACTGAAGAAGATGAAGAAAACGTCGGATCTTGCGAACTTTTTTCTACGGGTTGTAGCTCCTCGACAGTTTCTATTTTTGGACTTTTTATTTTTTCATTTGATTGCGTGATGCTATTGTTCATAAGTTTTGAGGTTATTTTTGGTGTATTCCTATCTGTGAAAGCTAATGTACTTTGAATAGATGAAGTTGATGAGACGACGGATGAATTTACCAATGCAGAAGATGTGGGTTCTTTAATAACTTCATGCACTTTAGAATTTTTCACTAACGTATTTCCCAGACGATTAATAAATCCGCCTGCTTTATCAATTAGACGGCCTCCTTCTCGGATAATCCAGCCCGTTGCAAAAAGTGCACCTCCAATTACTGTGCCGACCACAGGCAAGATCAACGTTTTCAAACGCCAATCACTTGTCGCCCATTGTATGCTTCGTTTCCCTGCGCGAGCGAGAGGTTCGCCAATCGCTCCCATTACATCTGCCACACCAATTCCTACCATGCGAACACCTTGGCCTACTGCTTGCAATATTTTTCCTGATAGATAACCTGCATTTTTCGGATGTTCTACCAGCTGATATTCGCGGCCATATTTTTTAAGCAATTCTTCCATTGGTTTTATCAATTCACTGTTGGTTTCACTTTCTTTCAGATAAAGGAAATTTGCTTCAATTTTATCTAGCGCATTTTTCAATTTTTCATAATGATCTTCTTCTTCACTATTTATTATTTCTCGTACCTCTTTTCTCATTTGCTCCATCAGAGCAGATTGATTGCGTTCCGAAAATCCCATCGTTTCATTTTTTCCACGCTTGTATTCGCTTGCTATTTCAAAAAGTTTTTTATCTAAACTGGAAAGCAGCCGCTCTCCGATATTTTCATAACGCGTTTCTTTTCCTTGTAATGAATTTAATAGTTCGCAACGTTCGATGCGGCTTATTCCTTGCGGTGGTGAAACAATCTCATAATTATTATTTTCATTTTTTCGAACTTTATTGGCATTTTGTAAATTCAGAAGCAATTGCGGATTTTTTATTTTCATCAACTCAAGTTCGGGTTTGACAGTTTCTATATTAGCAGAAAACCCCGTATTTTCCGGATCCAATTTGTCTGTTCTATTTTTTTCAAAAAGATAATTGAATGTTTTGGGATATATTCTTTTAAATAATTCTCTTTCGTGCTGGTTTACAAAAAAAGAATCTGTTACGTAATCTTCTAGGTTATCATTAAAACTGCGTTTCTTTCCAGGCAGAGGCACATCTTTATGTTGAAAGCCACGGCTTCTTTTCTTATATGCGGCTCGATTTTTCTTGGCATTCGCATAAAGTTCTAATGCCGGAATTTCAGTTCTAACTTTATCTGCAATTAATTTTGAAACCGCCAATTCAGGATTTTTTTTAAATTGATGGCCATGTGCTACAAAAAAATCATATTTTAATTTATGCTGCAGCATCGCAACTTCTTTGGTTTTGATTTTTTTTACACTGTTGCTCGCACTATGATGGCCTGGCATCGGTAAAAATGTAACGTTAGTTTTTTCAGATTCAACAATGACGCGCGATTTATCCTGCGCGTTAAAACCTCTTCGATCTTCATCCATTTGGATCGTAGCAACATAGTTTTTTACAATTGACGGTATTTTTCTATTTTTCACATTACCTTTATCAGTAAATCCAGCGACAGGATCTTCTGCGAATATATTTATTTCAAAATCGTTTCGTTTAAGTATTTCACCGCCAGGTAGTGTGATTTTGCCAGCATCGATCAAGTCTTGTAATTCATTGGCTATTCGCAAACATGTTGTAGAGCCGCGACTGAATCCGGATAAATTTATTTTATAAGGTCTTGTTGTCTCTGTTGCAATCCAAGCTGTAATTTGTTTTATTGCACTTTCGACATTGGTTGTAATTTTTTGAGGATCATAGATGCCTCCTTTTTTTTGAGGACCATCTAATAATAAATTTTTGCCACGAACATAACCTTCCGGATGATAACCATCTTTGGGTTCATCTTCACCGCCATTGCAAGCATCAAAAAATTGAGTATTAACGTTATTGCTTTTTGGTCTCCCATCTTCTTTTCTATATGCTTGCCCGCTCCCTAGGCAAAAAATTGCAATAGTCATAGCGGTTTACCTGCAAGAAAGAATGCATAATTTAAGTATAAACTACGTGACGCTTTTTGTTTTTAACAAATAACATATTGGATGTACTGTAATTATTTTTGCTTAAAAATTCACATTGCATTGGTTTGCTATACTGTAAGTGAGGTGTGCCAATGCCTAAAGACAAAGACATACGAGAGTTGATAGCTGCTATAGAACAACGCGCAGAGAGCGATGTTCTTATTCAATTGGCGTCGGAGTCGAGGCCTGAAGATATTGGTTGGTTAGTGGTTAACAGAATTGCGAGCAAACATGATACTGAAGCTGGTTGGGTGATGCTTGCCGCTGCGTGGGACTTATGGAATATAGAGACAGAAAAATTAAGTCAAATAGAAATTAGTCTAGCATCATTGAACAAGCTGAAAGATACTGCTTATCGTGATGAATTAGCAAACATGATGAATGCTCTCATCTTAAATCTATCTCAAGCAATTAATAGATTAGAGTTGAATGAAGAAACAATTGAAGATGCCAGGGTTTTGATATGTTGTATACGCGGAGTTTATCAAAGACAAAAAATTCAAGATCAGGCTACTTTTTTCAATAATAGCACAGCCTTTATAGTCAACAAAGCTTTACAGATTCTGACAGGTAAAACACGCAGTGATAATTATCAAGCCGTTTTTGATGCTGCCGAAAATTTAAATAAAAAAGTTCTCGAATTCGGAGAAGAAAAAAAAGAAGAAGCAGTCATCAGTCCGGTTGTTATTCATGTTAACCAACAAATAACGACTAGAAAATTGAATAAAGTTGAATTAATAGTTCTTTCAAAACAATTAGTGGCAACATCAAATGAAGCGCTCAAAAAAACACAGAATAATGAAATTGAACAAAAGAAAATTGAAGTTGAAAAACAAAAATTAGAACAAGACTTAAGAGAATGGAAAACGATTATTGATAGCGGAAGAGTTATTTCTTACGATAAGCTGGGCGTAGTTCAAGAATTTTATCCATCACTCAGTGATGAGAAGAGACGAGCTTGGGAACAGCAGGCAACTATTGATTATCGTTCCAAAGGAGCTACGAAGAATTGGCTTAGAACGAATGCGTCTAAATTGGGTGGAAGCTATCTTGCTCCTGTTGCTCGAAAACTTCCTTTGGGAGATCAAATCTTAGGCGCGTCAGGCAAAGCATCGGATGTTATGGCTGACATACTTGAAGCTGGGAATCAAAAACTAAATCAATTGACTGCTAGGTTACAAGAGCTTAAAAAAGATGATGAAAATTGTCTGCAAACAATGCTGAGCATTCCGAATGAAAATAACGCTATCCAAGCTAAACTGGCTTTAATTACTGATATGAAAAAATTATTTTTCAAATTATCGGAACATTATGACAAAAAATTTCCTATCCTATCCGAGCTCGCGATTGTTTTTTTTAAATATGCGGATGTCACACGTAACATACAAGATTATTTTGAGTTAATCATTATGATTTGCTTGAAACAGGATGGTGTTAACTTTGGCTTTGGCAATAAAGCTAACTTAGGAGTAACGTTAAGAACGTTAATGAACGATCCACAGTTTGAAAATTTAAAGAAAGAATTTTTTGATACGAAGTCTGTTGCTTATCGAGATCTGCGAGCATTTGTTGCTGGATCAAATAACACAAAATATTTTAAAGCATCTGCTAAAGATGATTTTTCAGATATTCAATCGTTATTAGGTTTTCTAGAACTTCAAGAGGCAGCTGTCGTCAAAGCTGCTGCTGACATTACAGCTTTGGTAGATGCGTCAGAGGTCAAAGAAAGTGAAGCTCATCCACCTGCGGAAGAATCTAAGCAATTTTCTCCTGCGCAATTTCAAGGTGCTATGTTTCCTCCGAAAGTGAAGACTCAAGAAGTGTCTGATCCAGACTTTATAATTAATTTTATTCAACCAACTGTTAGAGTTTGTAATGCGTATTTAGATGAGCGTAGAAAACAACAGGCTAAAGGTACATTCATCCCGTTGATTAGTATTTTACGACAAAGTTGGGCAGAAGATTTAATTGAAAATTTGTATAAAGCCGATAAGCCGCAAAAGGTATTCGAATTAATAAATAGCTATTTGATGAAGAATCTTGAAGAATCGCCGGACAAAAATGATTTAGGTAGCTTGCATCTATCGTTAGTTGAGCATATGGCTAAATTAGCTAGGCCTGAGCGTTCACCACCGTCTCCTTAGATTTTTTGTTATTGATAATCTCAATCTCGTCCTGTAGCATTCGGCGAATAAAAAATATCGCCAGAGGAATATAAAAATGATCCAAAGAGAAAAAGCGTGGCAATTTGCTCATGAGTGGTTGGATGCCTGGAATAAACATGATGTTAATTTAATTATGAAACACTATGCGGACTCAATCGAATTTTGTTCCCCCGTCGTGCAGAAAGTTTTAGGCGATCCCAAGGGCGTCGTGCAGGGAATAGATAATCTTCGCGATTATTTTTCACGCCAATTAAAAAAATTCTCAACGCTACATTTTCAATTACTGGATGTGTTCGCTTCACCGCAGAGTATTGTTCTGTACTATAAAATAAATCGCGGTTTGTTGGCTGCAGAAGTCATGATTCTTGATGCTGATATGAAAGCAGTTAAAGTTTATGCGAATTATGATAAGGATGATGTTGGGTAGCGTTTGTTGTCTTGTCAATGTAATTGCCGCGAAAAAATGTCATTCCCGCCTTCGCGGGAATGACATTTTTTAACACTAAAGCAGCATAATCAAAATGCTGCTCTACAACTATTTCCCACACCAAATTGCATCCTCTCATTCAATTGAATAAGCCGATCACAAAATTCCTTCATCCCACCCGAACTTGTAATTCGTGGTTCTTCGACAAAAAATTCAGATGAAATGCGTTGTCTTTTTGCATCACGTTGTGGAATTATAATTAAATAACTATCTGGGTTTTTTAATGATTTTCTTTCATCTTTCGCAATAGCAACAATCTCGGCAAAACCCTTTTCCCAGCATGCCAGTCTTGCCGTTTCATCTTCTGCTTCTAGGGAATTTTTTTCGACCTTATCAATTTCCTTTACCATTTTATTTAAAAACGATTCCTCATTCGGTATTTTTTCAGAGAGATCTGCTTTTAATAAAAGTAAAAAGCGTCGTATAACTGCATTGCGTAAATTGGGAAGATCGGTCTCGCGAATATCATGCGCAAGTTTTTCAAAACAATCTGAGCTGCTGCGGGATCCGGGATCATAAAGTTTCATCAGACGCTGCCCGAAATAAATTGCTTTGATACGTAAATCGGATACCTTTAGCGCATCTCGATTCGCTAAAATGGGTTCCAATCCATTTTTTGCACTGGATGATGAGGAAGCATCCAGACGTCGTTCAATTTCATTATCGAGAATTTTTTCAAAATTAATTCGACATATTTCACAGTTCTTTCTCAAGCGCTCAAAGCTATCAATACTACCGTCGTTTAATGTCGCCGGTCTGTCTGAAAGTAGTGCTTGTAGACGTACTTCAGCATCCGATTCGCCTTGCCTAACAAGATCAGCATATTCTAAAAAATTATAATTTCTTTTTGCCAAACACCCTTCTGCTATTTGTATATAAACAGCTTGAAAAGTTTGCGGATTAAAAAAATCATTTTCTAAAAATTTAATAATACTGCTAAATTTCGCTCTGATGCGTTTAATCTCGAGAGGGCTGAGTTTGTTTGGCAAAATCGATGTAGCACCGGTTTTTTCTTCTGCTGGAAGATAGCTTAAATCGGATACTTTCAAAATATGTAATTCGACAAATTTCTGCAGTAAAAGATTGCTCACAATCAACCGCGCAATATGCGGTGTCAGTTGGTTTGGATTAATGATCTTGTCACTAATCAATTTCATCATGATAGGATTATTCAAGTCACTCGCAAATGTTTCGTCAGCTTCTTGAATGACATCAAAACGCATTAAATCATGTTTAATTAATTCGACATAAAATTCATTAGCCAAAATAGTTCGAACATGTTTGGACATGGCTTTAAGTTGAGAAATCAAAACGTTATCTTCGCGATCTTCGCGCAGCAAATAAATTGAAGGTGGAAAAATTAAATTAAAACAAGCTGCATCATCAATCCCTGCGAAATCTCTATGAAAATTATATTTTTTAGCTGCTAATTTTGCAGAATAAAATGGATCGAGAAATATTTTTCTTTCGACTTCGGTTAGACTAAGCAGAGTTGGTATATCGTAGCGTTCCATCAAGTTGGGCATCGTCAATGTTTCAAGTTGAAATGGAGTGATATTCGCAATCAAATTAAGCGAAAGCATGCCTTTCTGCATAAGCTGAAAATAAAAAGAATACGTCAGCAATATTTTTGCCGAATCGGATAAATTCACTTGATCAAGAGTTAATAATTCCAAAATTATTTTTTTCGCTTCATCTTCTACAAGCATATCTGTTTGATCATATCGAAAATTTTCCAATACCATTTTTCTGGTAATCGTTGGCTCAGTCGCAAGCGTGAGAGTCAGTTCCCATATTCCGCGGGTCGATTTTAGAATTCCTTTGTAGATGCGTCCAGGCGGTGCAACAAGATTGAAATCAATTAGTTCGACGCGCTCAAAACCAAAATCAAGTGTTACAAATGGTGTTTTATATTGGATAAGAGGTGTTAATAAAGAGCTCGCTTGAAAATCTAATTGACTCAAAGACAGACCGATTTTTTTTACCGCTCTTACAAGATTTCTTGTTGTAAAATTAAAGAGATAACGTAATACTTCTGCTTCCGTAATATTTTCATTGTTTGTTTCTAGATTTCGTAAATAACGCCTAGGTTGATGAATGCATTTTTGAAAGGCTGCCAACTCGTGCTCTGGAGGCAGGCGGTTTAACCAGGCTAACCGAAAATCTTTAACTGAATTACGCAGCGCATTTTCTTCAGTGGGCAAATCAATAAAAAAGTGACCAACGGAATTTTTGATCGTTTCCTTTTGGTTAGGAATTAAAGGCATGCAACATCTCCCTATGTATTATAAAAATAAAGCGCGCATTATAGAGAAAAAAAACTTAAATCTTTAGTTTATTTTGAGTTTCACTTGTTCTAGAATGCGCGACCAATAAATTAGATGAGGAGAAAAATAAATGTTTTTTAGAAAACCTGTTGCTCAAATACTTGAAGACACGGTAGATGCAGCGTTAGATTATTTGCTTCCTGAGTCAATGCCAACGGCAAAGCCCGTTTTAAGACGGCAGTATGGTTTTTATAATTTGACTAAAGTTGAGCAAGCAGATATCGCTGCTCACACATTAAGACGGCAATTTGGTTTTAAGGACCTGACTGCGTTAGAGAAACCTAATGCCTGTGTTCCAACGGCACCAAGAACTCCAAAGCCTTAGGGTCTGTTGACAATTGGTTTGTGGAATTTAAAAAGCGGTAGAATCGGCCAAAATAGGCGGAAATTTTCGTTAAATAGCCCTGCTATTCGCCTCAAATTTCCGCCTATTTTGTCTCGATTCCCCACTTTTTAAATTCCGCAAACCAATTGTTAACAGACCCTAGTAAATTAGATGCCGGCTTTCGCTGGCATTGATACAGTTAGCAACACAACCCTTCAGTTTTCCAATTTGAAACGGTATACTCCCAACCTCTCATTAATCTGTAGTCATCAAGGAAATGGCAGAGCGTATGGGCAAACGAACTTCTTTATATGATTGCCATTTGCAATCTTCGGCCAAAATGGTTGATTTTGCGGGTTGGGATATGCCGCTGCATTATGGTTCCCAGCTGCAAGAACATCATTATGTTCGCCAGGATGCAGGCATGTTTGATGTGTCGCATATGACCGTGGTCGATTTTACCGGACCCGATGTGGCGGCATTTTTACGTTATTTATTAGCGAATAATATTGATCGGCTTATTCCAGGCAAGGCACTTTATACCTGCATGTTGAATGAAACAGGCGGCGTGATTGATGATTTGATCGTGTATAAAGTGGCAGATGATAAATATCGCCTGGTCGTCAATTCTGGCACGCGCGACAAAGATCTCGCCTGGTTTCACAAACAAGCGCAGAATTTTAATCTCACCCTGGCCGAGCAAGCTGACACTGTCATGATTGCAGTGCAAGGCCCAGCGGTGCGCAGCAAAATTCCTGCGATTTTTGCGGCAAAAGATGCAGAGGCAATCGCCAATCTTAAACCATTTACTTTTCATGTGACCGACGCAGGCTGGTTTATTGCGCGAACCGGTTATACGGGCGAAGATGGTTTTGAAATAATCGCGCCAGCGAAAGATGCTGAGACACTCTGGCAAACATTATTAAATGCTGGCGTCAAACCGTGTGGATTGGGCGCGCGTGATACGTTACGTTTGGAAGCAGGCTTAAATCTGTATGGCGCAGACATGGATGAAACGGTTTCGCCGTTAGAATCCAATTTAAGTTGGACCGTTGCTTTTGAGCCAAACGATCGTGATTTCATTGGGCGTCAAGCACTTGAAACACAGCTGAAAGAAGGCATTCAACATAAATTGGTTGGATTAGTTCTGGAAGGACAGGGTGTTTTGCGGAATCATCAAAAAGTCATCGTTGACGCAATCGGTTTCGGTGAAATTACCAGCGGAAGTTTTTCTCCTACGTTGAACAAAGGCATCGCACTTGCACGCGTTCCTTTTGCTACACAGGATGATTGTGTCGTTGAAATTCGCGGCAAACATATTCCAGCACAAATCATCAAGCCACCCTTTGTGCGACAAGGCAAGAAAACATTTTTAGAAACAAGCAAAAGCAATGGAGCGGTATCATGAACACTGTACCAAAAACATTAAAATATTCCCGAACTCATGAGTGGGTTCGCCAAGATGAAGATGTCATCACAGTTGGAATTACCGATCATGCGCAATGCATGCTGGGTGATTTGGTGTATGTCGAATTACCAGAAGTGGAAAGCAGTCTTGAGATCGGTCAAGAATGTGCAGTGGTCGAATCTGTCAAAGCAGCGGCAGATATTTACTGTCCTATTTCCGGTGAAATCGTCGAAATTAATGAAGCATTATTAGATAATCCGCAACTCGTGAATGAAGATCCTTATGGAAAAGGCTGGTTGTTCCGCATTCGTCCTTTCGAAAATGAATTTCGTGAATTATTGACAGCGGATCAATACACCAAACAGGTTGCGTCAGAAGCACACTAATAATTAAATGATGGAGTGATCGCAATGCCATTTATTCCTCATACCGAAGAAGAAGTAAAAGAAATGCTAGGCACAATTGGCGCGCCTAGCATTGATGCTTTATTTGATGAAATTCCCCAAAGTTTACGCATAAAAGAATTGCCACCGATTCCAGAGCAATTAACTGAAATGGAATTATCCCGCTTAATGCGTGAACGTGCGGCAAAAGATGTGAGTGCCTTATGTTTTATCGGTGCCGGTGCGTATGAACATCATATTCCAGCAGCCGTCTGGGATATCACCAGCCGTGGCGAATTCATGACAGCGTATACACCGTATCAGGCAGAAGCAAGTCAAGGCACATTGCAATTGTTATATGAATATCAAACGATGATGGCCAGTTTGATGAGCCTTGATGTATCGAATGCTTCGTTGTATGACGGTGGTTCTGGATTGGCGGAAGCTGTTTTAATGGCAGCGCGTACGCATCGCAAAAATAAAAAACATCGTATTTTAATGCCGAAAACCGTGCATCCGTTATATCGCGAAGTGGTGAATACAATCGTCGGTCAACAGGATATCGAAATTGTCGATGTGCCATTTGATCCGCTCACCGGAAAAATTTCGCTGGCTGAATTAAATAAAATTAGCAAAGAAAATTTAACTGCACTCGTTATTCCGCAACCGAATTTTTTTGGTGTGCTGGAAGATGTGGATGCACTGACGGATTGGGCAACTGAAAATAATGCGTTGACCATCGGTGTCGTCAATCCACTCGCGATGGGACTTTTAAAGCCACCCGGACAATGGGGTAAACAAGGTGCTGATATTGCATGTGGCGAAGGCCAGCCGTTGGGCGTGCCTTTAGCGTCAGGTGGACCGTATTACGGATTTTTGTGTTGCAAGCAAGAACATGTGCGTCAATTACCCGGTCGTATTGTGGGTCGTACGGTTGATCAAAATGGTAAACAAGGATTTGTGTTAACGCTGCAAGCGCGCGAGCAACATATTCGGCGTGCGAAAGCGACTTCAAATATTTGCACCAATCAAGGTTTGTTAGTGACAGCCAGCACGATTCATATGAGTTTGTTGGGACCGAAAGGAATACGTAAAGTGGCACTTGCATGTCATCAAAATTTACGTTTGTTACAGGAAAAATTGGCTGGCATGGATGGTGTGCGTCAATTATTCCAAGGCCCACAATTTCATGAAATGGTTTTGCAATTTAATCAACCGGTCGATCACGTGTTGGCTGAGATGGCGAAACATAAAATTCAAGCTGGATTTAGTATAAAAAAATATTATCCCGAGTTGGGCGAATGTTTATTGGTGTGTGTCACTGAAACTAAATCACCGGGTGATTTAGAGGCGTTCGCAAATGTTTTGCGAAGTGCGTTGAATGCGAAGAGTGGTGTCGGAGTGGCGACCAGCTAAATTCTTTGTCATCCCGAACGAAGTGAAGGACCTCCAGATAAAAGGAGATCCTTCACTTCGTTCAGGATGACACTAATAGAGGAATACTTACATGTCTGAATTGATCTTTGAATTATCCAAAAAAGGCCGCTCTGCACGCGCACAAATTCCCGCTCTCTTGAATGAAAAAAACGATATTCCAACACAATTTTTACGTCAGGATGAACCTTTATTACCTGAGGCATCCGAGTTGCAAGTGGTGCGTCATTTCACGCGGTTGTCACGCAAGAATTTTTCGATCGATACACAATTTTATCCGCTCGGTTCTTGCACTATGAAATATAATCCACGCGGCGTGCATCGCTTTGCCATGCTGGATGGATTTGTTAATCGTCATCCATTGTCACTGGAAACGAATAGCCAGGGTTATCTTGCTTGTGCATACGAATTACAAGAAATTTTAAAAGCCGTGACTGGCATGAAAGGCGCATCGTTAACACCGATGGCTGGCGCGCAAGGTGAATTCGCGGGTGTTGCCATGATTCGTGCATATCATCGCGCACGCAATGATACCGCGCGTACCGAATTTTTAGTGCCGGATGCAGCGCACGGCACCAATCCTGCCACGGCTGCGCAATGTGGTTTTAAAGTTCGAGAAATTCCAACCGATGCAGATGGCAATGTGAATATCGATGCATTGCGTGCCGCAGTCGGCCCACAAACGGCAGGCATCATGTTGACGAATCCATCCACGCTAGGTGTTTTCGAACAAAAAATTCAAGAAATTGCGGCCATTATGCATAAAGCAGGTGGTTTGCTTTATTATGATGGTGCTAACTTGAATGCTATTTTAGGTAAAGTTAGACCAGGTGATATGGGTTTTAATGTGATGCATATTAATTTACATAAAACCTTTGCGACTCCGCATGGTGGTGGCGGCCCAG
>CAZAXX010000008.1:45673-46022 GCA_964489265.1 uncultured Coxiellaceae bacterium | reverse complement strand
AAAGAGTTGCCGTATCTCGCGAAAGGTTATCCATATGCACCATTACTCGCATTCGGTTTGTGTTCAATTATCATTGCGGGCCAAAATTATCAGCTCTTCACGATGGATCACGTTAGCATGTATGGCTTTCTTGTTTCCTATGTGACTGTGCCTATTTTCCTGGCGTTATGGTTTGGCTACAAATGGGTTCACAAAACTAAAGTAATCAATCTGATGGATTGCGATTTTCAGTACGAAGGTGCTAAATAATTTCCAGGATAGCGAACCCAGAGGAAGGGTTCGCTTGATAAAGACACTCAAGAGCCCTGTCATCCTGAACGAAGTGAAGGTTGTGCAGCTTATAACGTGT
>CAZAXX010000008.1:0-45663 GCA_964489265.1 uncultured Coxiellaceae bacterium | reverse complement strand
CGTGTTTCTATTACAAAACCCAAAACTGCCCCGGTAACCACTACATCAACGTTCTTCACTAATTAATTAAGGCGTTCCCTACACCCGCGGGTTCAGGATGACAACGCTCTCAGGATGACAGTGTTTTCTCAGTCACTTTAAACACATCATCCCGTAATCGCAGCGCAAGATAAAACACTGCAATCGTTAAAACACCAATCACAGCAAAATCCATTCCAAATGGAATTTGATTCGTGCCATCACCAAACGTGCCTAAATAAGAAATCAATGCGAGAAGAAAAAAGTAAGGCAAAATCCACCATGAGGTACGCCATTGTTTAAGCCAAATATTATTTTTTCGGTAGCAATAGACAGAAAAGAAAATCAAACCAATGCTTAATGCAATCATCATGCGAGAAACTGTATGCCAACCCGTCCAAAAAATTAATAAATTGCAAATGTAAAATGCCAGTAATGCAAGCAGATTGGCATAAGGCAAATGAAAAGGACGATGTTCATCCGGTTTGCTTTTACGCAAAGCGACTAATGAGATAGGTCCAATGATATAGGATACGATGAAGCAGGAAATAATAAAGCTCACTAATTTTTGCCAACCAGGGAAGGGTAAAAATAATAAAAGTCCCACGCAATAATTCAATATAATACTGCGTAGTGGAACACCTCGTGAGGTGAGTTTTTTTAAGCTCGCGGGAAAAAAACCAATTTCACTTAATCCATAACCAACACGCGCAGTTGAGGCTGTAAAAACAAATCCCGTGCCAAATGGAGAAATTAATGCATCTGCGTAGATGATAAGCACAAACCAGGCAATTCCTAGCGCAGTCATAATACCAACGAAAGGTCCGCTGTCACCTTGATAATGAAGTTTATTCCAACCTTGCGCAAAATTGTCTGGCATGATTGCACCAATAAATGCGCTTTGTAACAGTGCATATAAAAGGGTGCAAAAAATCATGGTACCAATTAAAGCGAGTGGAATACTACGCTGTGGACTTTTTGTTTCGCCTGCGAGTTGTAAAACTGTGTTGGAACCAATATATGAATAAATGACACCACCTAAAGGCAATGCGGCAAGAATTCCGTGCCAGCCAAACGGCGCGAAACCGCCTTGTGCAGCCGCATGAAAATTACTGACATGAAAATTAATGCTGAATAATATGATCACCGTGGCAACTGGAACGATAAGTTTTATTGCGGTGATGATGCTATTTGAACGACTAAAAAATTTTGCGCCATAATAATTGAGTATACACATGAAAAACATAATGATGGCTGCAGCGAACATGCCAATATACGTGAGCACATGGGTATCATGAACACTGACGACAAGCCCAGGAATATAATTTGCGGCATATTGCAATAATCCCATTGTTTCAACAGGAGCGACAGCCACACTTGAAATCCAAACCATCCAGCCAATCATAAAACTGACAAGTGGACCATGACTGTATTGAGCAAACTGAATCATGCCGCCAGCGACAGGAAATGTACTGCCTAATTCAGCGAAGGTGAGTGCAATGACAATCATTAATAGACCGCCAAGCACCCAAGAGACAACTGCAGCAGGACCTGCAATTTGTGCTGCATAAAGTGGACCAAATAGCCAACCTGATCCAATGACGCTACTAATACCGGCAAATAATAAACCTATTGGACCAATAGTTCGTTGAAAATTCATTTCAGCCTCTAGTTTTTATGCAACAAACTCTGCAATCGTTAAATCTAATCTACGTACAATTTCATCCGCTTCTTCTTGATTAATGATAAGAGGAGGTAACAATCGAATGACTTTGTTAGCGGTGATATTAAATAAAATTTTATGTTTCAGGCCGATAGCGGTCAGTTCCATACAAGGTCTGTCAAGCTCCACGCCAATCATCAATCCTTTACCACGTACTTCAATGACTTCAGAATATTTTGCTAATGTTGTTGTTAATTTTTGTAAGAGGTAATCGCCCATGCGTGCAGCATGCGGAATAATATTTTCTTGTTCCATCGCATCAAGCACTGTTAAAGCAACTGTAGAAACAAATGGACTGCCACCGAAAGTAGAACCATGTTTGCCAGGTCCAAACAGGTTGCACGCTTTATCACGTGATAAACAAGCACCAATCGGTACGCCATTTCCCAGCGCTTTTGCAACGGTCATGATATCAGGTTTAATATTGGTGTGCTGGTAAGCAAACCATTTTCCTGTGCGACCGACGCCAGTTTGAACTTCATCAAGAATCATAAGCCAATCATGTTTATCACAAAGATTTCTGACATGTTGTAAATAATCAGGCGTTGCCAGTTTAATGCCACCATCACCTTGAATGGGTTCTAGCATAATCGCAATAATGTTCTGACTGTGCTGTTCGATGGCCTTAGCTAATTCAGCAATATCATTTAAATTAACGTAAATAAATTCACTCACCAGTGGTTCAAACCCAATTTGAATGCGCTCAGTACCCGAGGCACTTAGCGTTGCCATGGTGCGACCATGAAATGAATTTTTCATCGTGATAATAACGGGATTCAGAATGTTTTTCTTTTTGGCATATAAACGCGCTAACTTAATCGCAGTTTCATTGGCTTCAGCGCCAGAATTACAAAAATAAACTTGTTCCATGCCGGCGATACGCGTCAGCTTTTCTGCCAGTTCAATTTGCTTTGGAATATAGTAGGTATTTGATGTATGTAGTAATTTTCCTGCCTGCTCAGCAATAGTTGCCGTCACCGCAGGATGCGCATGTCCCAACCCACAGACGGCAATTCCTGCCAGACTATCCAGATATTGATTACCCTGATTGTCCCATAACCACGCGCCACGACCATGTTCAAAATAAACAGGTAGCTGATTGAAATAGGTCGGCATAATTTTATTCGACATATGTATACCTTAATTTTAGGCAGCTATGATACCCCATCACTAATAAAACATCCTCATTAATGGAATTTTAATGCGGGTTGCCATTAGCCTATCTTTATCGATGAATAAAAAGGAAAAATGGTACATGAGTGATGCGCGTTATCAACCCATGAATCAAGCACAAACAACACTAGAAGAGATCCCAGTCACTACCAGTGAAAAAGCCATTTTAGGCGGGTATGCAATTTTAGCAGGAGTGGATGGCATCAGTCTGCTCTCAACGGGTCTTTGGTATATGACGACACCTGCTACAGCAGCTGGTTTGGGCGTTACTTTAACAGGAACCGCAGGCGCACTTGCTATCTCAGGCGTGGGCTTGGCCGTTTTGCTTGTTGCATTACCCATTGCCTGTTTTACTTATAAAACATGGTTAAATGAAGCAGAAAATTTGCAAAAAGCGATCGCAGCGGAGCATCTCGAACGTAAAAAACGCCATGAAATTCTCTTTTTTGAGTTATTAAAATTACGCTGCCAATATGCGAGTGGGTTGGCTTTTGAAATGGCGATAAAAAAAATTAAAGGTGAAAATGATCCTGAAGTTAATCACGACCGCTTAATTAAATTGGTTAACGAAACATTTAAGAATTTTAATGAGAAAAATTATTTACTCGAGTGGTCAGCAGATAATGAGTTAATTAAACTAGAAGAAAACAACGAAAAAACTGCATTTTCCTTTAGACAAGTGATTGAGAATACTAATTTTTCAACGCAAGCTAGTGTGCGGCAAGCCATGTTCAAACAGCTGGAACAAGGTTTTCAAGGACAATTTTCCCAGTGTTTCAAATCAATTGCTCCATCACCGCTAGTTGATAGAAGTAAAGCGATAGCTGCTGGTGTGATAGCTGGTTTAACCGCTGCAGTAATTACACTTGGCACCGAATGGACATTTTCCGCATTACTCATTGGTGCGGGACTTGCTGCTTCTATTCCCGTGGTAGGCTGGGCATTGCTTGGAGCAGGTTGTCTTGTGCTAGGTGGTATTGCTGGCGCTGGTATTTATATGGCTAAGAAAAAAAATCTGCAACGTGAAGCGTTGAAAAATGAAATACAACTTCGGAATACTCAACTTGCCAGCAAAACAGAGCAGGTAAGCAATATTAACTTGCAAAAAGCGCGAGAATTATATGGTATTTTGCCGCCGCCAATGAAACAATCGCCTAAAAATGATGAGACCTCGCGCGCGCGATTAATTAACCATGCATGAAATCCAGCAAAAAAGAGTAACCGCTTATATTATTGCGTTATTTGCAGTGGGCATTTGCACCGCTCTCGGTTGTGTATTGTCGCCGTATTTGAATGATAGCAATTTAATTATGATCTATCTTCTGGGTGTTTGTGTCGTCGCCTTAATCGGAAAAAAAGCTGCGTCTGTGTTGGCATCAATACTGAGTGTGTTGTCCTTTGATTTTTTCTTTGTCCCACCGTTTTATAGTTTTTCTGTCTCTGATATTCAATATTTTTTGACGCTGATCGTGATGTTAATTGTAACTTTGCTAATTAGCCATCTCACGATTCAAGTCAGGGAAGCAAAATTACAGACAGAAATCGAACGTTTTAGAAATACGTTATTGCTTTCAATTTCACATGATTTACGCACACCGTTGACAAGCATCATGGGTTCAGCAAGTGTTTTACTGCAAGATGAAAAAAAATTAACTGAAACAATGCGCAATGAGTTAACCCAAATTATTTATGACGAATCAGAACGATTAAATAATTTAGTCAATAACGTGTTACAAATTATTCGTCTCGAAACAACTAGCATCACTCTGAAAAAGCAACCCTATTCAATGCAAGAATTAATAAATTCAGTATTAGATAAAATGGAGAAATCTATTTCGGCAACAAAAATAGCACTCCAATTTTCATCTGCTCTACCTTTAGTTTCTCTGGATGCTGTTTTACTGCAACAAGTACTGATAAATTTATTAGAAAACGCACTGAAATTTTCGCCACAAAACGCGCCGATTACCATTTCAGTCGAGCAAAAAAATAATAATGTTCTGGTAAAAATAGCAGATTGTGGCTCAGGGTTGGCAGAATCCGATCGCGATAAAATTTTTGCTAAATTTTATCGCGGACAAAAACCCGAGACAAATGGCCTGGGCTTGGGACTTGCTATTTGCAAAAGTATTATCTCGCTGCATTGCGGCCAAATTTGGGCTGAGAATAGACCTCAAGGTGGTGCGGTGTTTTGTTTTACTTTACCTATAATGGATACGTCATGTTAGGAAAGAATATTATTTTAATCATCGAGGATGAACTGAGTATTCGACGTTTTTTAAAAACATCTTTGCTGAATCAAGATCATCAATTACTCGAAACCAATCGTGGTCAAGAGGGTATACAACTTGCATTGGATAATAAACCAGATCTTATTTTATTAGATTTGGGATTGCCTGATATGGATGGTATGGAAGTTATAAAAAAAATTCGTGAATGGGCTTCTATCCCCATTATTATTTTGTCAGCGCGGGATCAAGAAAATGCAAAAGTGCAAGCACTCGATTTAGGTGCCGATGATTATCTTATTAAACCATTCGGGATCGAAGAGTTGAATGCGCGAATTCGCGTGGCTCTTCGGCATGCCGAACGAATGAATGAACAGGAATCAACGGTTTTTCAAGCCGGTGATTTGCAAGTTGATTTGGTGAATCGCGAGGTTCGGATCAAAGGGGAAAAATGTGTATTTTCGCCTATTCAATACGCCATTTTAACCGCATTGGTGCGTCGTGCGAATAAACTTGTCACGCATAAACAATTATTAACTGAAATCTGGGGAGAAAACCATGTTGAAGATATCGATTATTTACGGATTTACATCCATCAATTACGACAAAAATTAGAGAAAAATCCCGCGCGCCCACAATTAATTAAAACAGAAGTCGGTGTCGGTTATCGATTGATGACTTCTTAGCTATTCTGATTTAGAATGAGTCCATACCATATTCCAAGGAGGGATAATTATGAACGCCATTCGCAAAAATCTACTGATCTTTTTCTCTTTATTATTTTCTTTTTTGCCAAGCGCAAATGCAGCAGAAACTTATACTTTAGATCCAACGCATACCTATGTGCTTTGGCATATCAACCATTTTGGTTTTTCCAATCCTTCTGGAAAATGGATGGCAGAAGGCACGCTTGTTTTAGATGAAGCAAAACCACAAAATAGCAAAGTTACTGCAACGATTCACATGAATGAACTTTCAACGGGGCTCGCTAAATTAGACGAGCATTTGAAAGACAAAGATTTTTTTGATGTCGCACAATTTCCAACGGCAACATTTACCAGTCAAAAAGTGGTGATGACCGGTAAAGATTCTGCAACAGTCTCTGGCACATTAACACTGCATGGTGTGACCAAACCCGTCACATTACATGTGAAATTAAATAAAGCGGGTATGAGTCCGATCACAAATAAAAAGACGGTTGGATTTACTGCGACAGCGGAATTAAAACGTTCTGATTTTGATATAAAAGCGTATCTACCTAATTTAGGTGACAATGTAAAAATTAACATTGAATCTGAAGCATCACTAGCAGGTAAATAATGTTAAAAAATTCGCGAACACGCTATGGCATGGTGGCTATTTTATTACACTGGGTGATTGCCATTATCATCATTGGGCTGCTCGTCTGTGGTTTATACATGACGCGTCTGCCCATCGGTCTTTTGAAATTACAGTTATTTGGTTGGCATAAAGCCTACGGTATTTTAATTTTGGGTCTGGCTTTTTTGCGGTTAGGATGGCGGTTGGCAAATACTGTGCCGGATTTGCCTGCAACTATTCCGCTTTGGCAGAAATTTGCAGCGCGCACAGTGCATCTGGCGTTTTATTTCTTTATGTTTGCTCTGCCAATCACAGGTTGGTTAATCACATCAGCAGCTGGACTGCCTGTGTCAGTTTTCGGTTGGGTGACACTTCCTAATTTGATTGCACCGGATGAACATTTGCGAATTGTATTTTCAGAAATTCATGAATGGTTAGGCTATGCCTTAATTGCAACAATTTGCGCGCACGTGGGCGCTGCTTTGAAACATCATTTTATCAACAAAGATAATGTTATGCGGGGGATGTTGCCATGATGAAACAGTATTTGCAAAAAATATTGTGGACAATTTTGTTGTTACCAGCAATTACTTTTTCTGCTGTGCCTGACTGGCAAATCATCCCGCAAAGTAGTTCAATCTCATTTACAGCAACACAAAATGATGCGCCCGTCTCAGGAAAATTCACTGCTTTTTCAGGTGAAATTAATTTTGATCCAGCACAACTTAAACAAAGTAATATCACAATCAGGGTGGATCTCAATTCTGTTACGACAGATTACGCCGACATTGCAACGACATTAAAAACAGCCGAATGGTTTGATATTGCAAAGTTCCCACAAGCAACTTTTAAGGCGAGTGATTTTACTAAAACTGGCGATAAAACCTATCAGGCAAACGGAACATTAACCATTCGCGATAAAACGGTGCCAGTCGTATTAAGTTTTACTCTAGAAAACTATTCCGATACCAAAGCTAATGTAAAAGGCTCGGCGCAATTGAAGCGCACTTCATTTAACGTTGGGCAAGGTGAGTGGGCGAAAACAGATGCGGTAAAAGATGATGTTAAGGTGGATTTCGTGATTTCTGCGCTTCGAAAATAAAATATTCTTTTTAAATCAGACACTTTCGTTTTTGAGATCTAGCGTTTTTTGTGCGATAATGACCGCCTGCTTTCAGGTGGAAAAGACATGAAAATCGCTTTCTCAAAAAAACAGCTTTATGTATGGGGTAGCATCAGCCTTGCTGTTATTTTATCTGCGTATTGCTTGATGCGATATTTTGATCGTCACCCAAGTACTGATGATGCGTATGTTCAGGCAAATACAATTAACATTGCTGCACAAATTACTGGGCCCGTCGCCAATATTTATGTGCAAGATCATCAGCTAGTCAACAAAGGCCAGTTATTATTTACAATCGATCCATCACCTTTTCAAATTGCTGTCGATAAAGCATCTGCTGCAGTCGCTGCTGAACAAGCAACTTTAGTGCTTGCTGAACAAAATGCTGAGCGCATTTTACGTCTCGTTAAAATGGGACAAGAATCGAAAGCAACTGGTGATCAAGTACAATCGCAATTAGATAATTCAAAAGCACAATTGTTAGCGTTGAATGCGCAATTGGCTCAAGCGAAATTAGATTTGGAACATACCCGTATCACCGCGCCAAGCGCTGGCATCGTGACGCAATTTTTATTGCGACCCGGTAATAATGTGGTAGCAAGTACAACATTATTTATGTTAGTTGAACAAAGTAATTTTTGGGTCGATGCGAATTTTAAAGAAACTCAGGTTGCGCGCATCCAACCCGGACAACCGGTTAAAATTACTATCGATATGTTTCCAAACCATGTGTTTCACGGTAAGGTCGATGCAGTGAGTTCAGCAAGTGGCGCTATCTTTTCTATAATGCCGCCTGAAAATGCGAGTGGTAATTGGGTGAAGGTCACTCAGCGTTTTCCCGTAAAAGTCCTTATCATGAATCCAGATCCAGCTTATCCATTGCGTGCAGGTTCAACAGCGACTATTACAATTGATACCACAAAAAAAGTAACTGCATGAATACTGTAGTCCTACAAGATAAAAATCCGCATCGTTGGTTTATCGTCGCAGCTGTGATGTTATCAACTGTGATGGAGATATTAGACACGACGATTGTCAATGTTTCATTGCCACATATGATGGGATCACTCAGCGCTGATCGCGATCAAATTAGTTGGGTGCTAACTTCTTATATTGTTGCATCAGGTATGTTGATGCCACTCACAGGATTTTTAGTCGGACGTCTCGGATGCAAGCGATTATTATTAATAAATATTGTAGGATTCATGGTGGCCTCTGCACTATGTGGGCTTTCTGCTAATTTAACACAAATGGTGTTCTTCCGGCTTTTACAGGGCATTTTTGGCGCATCGCTCGTGCCATTATCACAATTTATTTTGCGTGAATCATTTTCTCTGGAAGAACAACCTAAGATGATGGCTATTTGGGGTGTTGGCGTGATGGCAGCACCGATCATGGGGCCAACGCTAGGTGGTTACATCACAGATGCATTAAATTGGCGTTGGATTTTTTATATTAATATTCCTGTGTGTATTGTGAATTTTTTCCTGGTGCTAACATTTATTAAAGAATCGACCATCACAAAAAATGCGATTGATTGGTTAGGCATGATTCTTATTTTAGTGAGTGTTGCTGCGTTGCAATTATTTTTAGATCGGGGCGAAGTCGATGATTGGTTTTCATCGCCGACGATTCGTTTTATGTGCATCACTTTCGTTATTTCATTTATTTTATTTTTGATTCATAGCTGGAAAAACAAAAATAGTATTATCAATATTCGATTGTTTGCAGATCGTAATTTTGCGTTTGGCACGATCGCAATGGCATTTTTTGCAGCTTCATTTCTTGGTAGTTTAACGATTTTTCCACAAATGCTGGAAACGCTGTTTGGATATAGTTCCGATTTAACTGGATTGGTGATGGCACCGCGTGGAATTGCGAGTGGTATAATGATGGCTATTGCAGCACGCATTTTATCTAACAAAGTAGATCCACGCTGGTTACTGATTTTTGGATTGATTATTAGTGGTTATACGATGTGGTTGCTAAGTGATATCACGTTAGACACGAGTGTAGGCTATATGACATTGATTGGTTTTGTGCAAGGCTTTGGGATTGGCAGCTTTTTTATGCCTCTGACTACGATGGTTTATGCCACGTTACCAAGGTCTTCTATCGCTGAAGCATCCGGCTTATTTAGTTTTGGACGTAACATAGGAAATGCAATTGGTATTTCATTGCTGACCACTTACTTGGATCGCGATACACAAGCTAACTGGAATAATTTGGGCGGCCATATTCAGGCAGCAAAAGCCAGTTTAACTCGCTGGCTTGATGCGCAACATCTTGTTTTAAATGATCCACATACGATTGCCCGTTTAGGTAATGAATTAAGTAATCAAGCCAATTTTATTGCGTATTTGCATTCCTATCGCATCGCAGCGATCGTGTTATTTATTGCATTGGGGATGGTGGTATTTTTGAAAACACCGAAAACATTTGAGCCGGTGGTTGCTCATTAGTATTTGTTTAATTTCGTTTTTTTAGAGAGCGACAAATAACGTTTTACAAGACCTAAATCACACGGTAAAATGCGTAAAATTTTTACATTTCTTCAGCATGAGCTCATGAAAAAATTTATATTCTTGATAGCTGCTCTCTCATTTATGCAATCCTGTTTTGCCTACCCAATGCCGCATCCATTTCCACCATTCCGTATCGCTGGAAATTTATATTATGTAGGCACCGATGATTTGGCCAGTTATTTAGTCGTTACGCCGCAAGGAAATATTTTAATTAATAGTAATTTTGAAGCGAATGTTCCTATGCTTAAAGCAAGCATAGAAAAACTCGGCTTTAAATACAGTGACACAAAAATTTTATTAATTAGTCATGCGCATTTTGATCATGCTGCGGGATCTTTTTTGATAACGCAACAAACCAAAGCAAACTATCGAGTGATGGATGCGGATGTTGCAGGCGTGCAATCGGGTGGGCGATCTGATTTTAATTATGCAAAAGATGCGAGTACTTATTTTCCGCCAACGCGAGTCGATCACGTTTTACATGACGGTGAAAAAGTGAAGCTTGGTGGAACCGTATTAACTGCCCATTTAACAGCGGGTCATACGAAAGGATGTACTACTTGGTCGATGCAAGTGATCGATCATGGGAAGCCTTATCAAGTAGTTATACTGGGTAGTCTTGGTGTGAATCCAGGTTACCAATTAATTCATAACAAAACGTATCCCACTATTGCAAACGATTTTGCACATGCAATGAAAGTAGCAAAATCATTGCGCTGCGATATTTTTCTAGGTGCGCATGCTGGTTATTTTGATCTTAAGAAAAAATATGCGTTACTAAAGGGTAGTGCAACAAATCCTTTTATTGATCCAGTGGGATATAAAAAACATATTTCTCAAAAAGAACAAGAATTTTATAAAGAATTTAAAAAACAAGAATCTGAGCAAGTTTAATTTTTATTTCATAACAAGTTGAGGAGTTAGTATGGCATCTACATTATTTTCACGTAAGGTTGATGAGGTAACACCAGAAGTCGCTTTGATACGCTTAAGAAACATAGCGATAACTCATATTAGGGCTTACCTACAGCAGGACATGCCAGGTAAAGATGGAGTGAAAACGGCTGGAGCGTATCTTGCTGCTATCTCTGACACTAAAACAATAACAACTAAGAAAGAATTATTAGATAAGTTATTCTTCGATTTTATGGACAAAGAAGGCGTGTTAGATACGAATACTAACCTACGTAGTCGAATTGGCGATGCACTTTGCCAACACTTCGGTGTTGCTGATGCTGTTCACAAAGAATATATGAGATTGTTTGATGTTATTACATCACCATATATGGGTCTATCCTTACCGAGTGCCAAACGGGACATTGTCAGATCGCACGTATCTGCTGCTTATCAAGCACTCTATAAGCCTGTTGAGTTAACCGGAGGGAGAATTACAAGAACTCCTGGTACTCCCTAAAATCGTTTAACGTATTGATGGCAGTAAGGCTGTTTTCCGGATTTGATGTAATAATCCTGATGATAGCCTTCAGCCTGCCAGAATGTACTGACAGGAAGGATTTGGGTTGATATCGTCAACCCTTTTTCTTCAAGTTTAAATTTCAATTTTTCTGCAATCATTTTCTGTGTGTCATCGTAATAAAAAATAACGCTTAAATATTGCTGCCCAATATCCGGACCTTGACCATTGCGTTGTGTTGGATCATGTATTTCAAAAAAATATTTGGTTAATTGTTCAAACGATATTTTTTTTGGATCATAGATCACGCGAAGCGCTTCAAAATGTCCGGTATTGCCGGCGCAAATATCTTCATAACTTGGATTTTCGGTATGTCCACCTGTGTAACCAACTTCTGTTTTTAAAACACCAGGCAATTTTTGAAAATAATATTCCACGCCCCAGAAGCAACCAGCAGCAAAAATCGCTTCTTCCGTATCAGTGACTGTATAGTCTGAAACAAAATCCAGGCTTAACGAATTCACACAATGTCTGAGATTTTTTTCTGTAAAATGTTCGCCAGTAAATGCATGTCCTAAATGGCCATGACAGCGCGCACAAACTATTTCGATGCGACGTCCATCTTTATCTGGGATTTGTTTAACAGCATCTGCAATTTCTTCATCAAAACTGGGCCAGCCACAACCAGAATGAAATTTTGTTTGCGAACGAAATAAAGCAAGCCCACATTGCCGACATAAATAGGTTCCAGCTTCTTCTTTATCGTTATATTCACCCGAAAAAGGCTGTTCAGTTGCTTTATCAGAGATAATGCACGCAATTTGTGGGGGCAAGCTTTTGCTTTTGAATGTCATTTGCATTACCTCATTTCATGATGATATTGTAATTTAACACAGAAAAGGATGAATGTGATGAACACAGCACTAATCAATATTGCGTTGGCTTTCTTAGAAGGATTTGCCTTAATAATTTCTCCCTGCATTCTCCCAATTTTACCGATCATTCTCTCGGGATCACTTGAAGGCGGCAAAAAACGTCCCGTAGGAATTATTGTGGGTTTTGTGTTGATGTTTGCCTTATTTACATTTTTCTCAAAACAGTTGGTTGCATTATCGGGTGTGGATCTTAATTTAATTCGGCTGATTTCCTTTGGTCTGTTACTGCTGTTGGGAATCATCATGGTTTCAAGTTTTTTAACAGAAAAATTTAGTCGCATCACGCAACGTTTGGCGAATGTAGGCTCATCGCTCCATATCGTGAACAATCCACAAGGTGGTTTTTTTAGCGGAATTTTATTTGGAGGTTTGGTTGGATTAATCTGGACGCCATGCGCAGGTCCTATTTTAGCAGCTGTTATCGTGCAAACTGTTATACAGCAAACGACACTCAGCAGTTTTTTCACGGTGCTTTTTTTCGGTCTCGGTGCTGCAATACCAATGTTATTCATTGCGCTTTTGGGCAGGCAAATTCTCACAAAATTTAGTTTTCTTCGGGATCATGCGGGCTTATTTAGAAAAATTCTGGGCGTGATTATTATTATCAGTGTGTTATTTATGATAGCGGGAGACTGGTTTTATGCGGCTGTCAAGCAAGCCAGGCAAACAACAGTCATGTCTGAAATTAATTTAGGTTACGCACAACTGAAGCCATTCAGCAGTCCAGTTGCCGTTAAAAAAGATCAACCTGGAAATTATTCTTACCCTGTCAGTTTGCCAAATAATAGTTGGTCATTGAAAGGTGCTTGGATTATTCATCCAGCTGAAATTATTTCAAACTCAGCAAACGCTGCGTTTAAAATTCATTTTTATGCGAGTCAAGTGAGTGTGGTGATGGCGAGTCAATCGCAGCAGCCAATTCATATAAAATTGAGGTTGAACGGCGAACAACTCATTTCAGCGAAAGGAACCGACGTCATCAATAGCGGTTTAACTGTAACAAATGAAAAAACCTATCAAGTAATGCAACGAGAATATCAAGCAAGTGGTGTGTTAGAAATATCGGCGGATAAGCCGGGACTTGTAATAAAGAAAATAATAATTATTTAATAAACAAAAACGTTTTCACATGTTTTAATTCGGGATAATAAAATGGTTGATCAGGAAATCGCACATACATTCCAGTGGAGGAACCGCCATCTAAAGCAACTGCAATTTTGATTTTTTTCACACCTAATGCATCAGGATAATCTTGTAAAATAGTCGCGACATCTAATAATGTTGCTGGTGATGTCACGATGGATACTAACTCGCCGCTTTCTGAAAGGGCAACGATGGTGCGTTTATGTGGCGCAAAGAAATCTTGCATATGCGGCATTTTCTTTTGCAAGATCGCAATACCATCATTTACTTTTCCATCCGAAATTAATAGTGGACCTGTTTGCATAGCATAAAGCGCATGCGAACAATCATCTAAATTGGTTTCCAATGAAATTTTTTGTTTTTTATTAATTGCAATACACGTTCTAAGTAATGAATCGCGTGCAGCTTTACGAACGACCTTACCGTTTTCAATAAATAAACCTGCTGGCGTAAAATCATGGCGATAAAAACCGCCATTGGTAGCGACAATAAAATCTTCGCTTTCACTTAACGTATCCATGTAATTCGCAAAAAATTGAATATCACCTTCTTGTTGAAAAACGCGCGCGCGATAACGCTGATTGAAAGTCGCAGCATAAAATGTGACAGGATCATTTCCATCAATCGCATCAAATTCAACTTGTTGAAATGTTCCTAATTGATTGGGGAGAATTTGCTTGGTCATCACTTGAAAATCATTTTCAACTGCAAATACTGCCTGACAAGCAAATATTGCGACGATTGCAGCGATTATATAGCTTAAGATTCTGTTGGACATGATTAGCAAGCCTTTCCAAATTTGCCAGGGTAGTTTGCTATATTATCTGCAAACAGGAGATGGTGGCAATTAAATTCCATCATGCTATGATATCAATTGGATTCGTTTTCTTTCTGATATAACCCATTGATTAACAAGGAGAAATAGCCATGAAGGGAATGTATTTGCAAATCAAGCGTTATAGTTTTTTGTTAGGGTTGCTATTTGTTGTTACAAACAGTGCAGTAGCAAGTAGCGACGCAAAAAGTGAAGTGAAAAAGTCTTATGAAGCATGGTGTTCTGCCATAGGCACCGCGCGGGGTGATGCGAGCAAAGTTGTAAAATTTTACGCACCAAATGCATTATTACTGCCAACTTTATCCCCCAAAATTTTGGTAAATAAAGATGGTGGATTGGATGCGTACTTCGTTAAGTTAACCAGTTTGCCAAATCTGAAATGCACCCCAGATCGATTGATGACTAATATGTATGGATCCGTGGCAATTAATTCTGGATTATATACGTTTAGTTATACCGATAGTCATCATGCTACCAAATCCATACCAGCACGCTTTACTTTCGTCTATGAAAAAACCGGTGATCAGTGGCTGATAGTGAATCATCATTCTTCTGAGTTGCCAAAAGAGCCAAAAGAGTAATTAAATTTAGGAATTAAGTAATGTGGTTTAAACAAGTTAAATTATATCAACTAACGGAATCGTTCCGTTTACCTGTCGAGCAATTGATTGAAAAATTGGAACCGTTAGCGTTTACCTCCTGTTTACCATCGATGCCATCCAGCGTAGGCTGGATTGCACCGGTGGATGAGGAAGGTGCGCCTCTTGTGCGTGCAATCAATGGTTGCATGATGCTTTGTTTGCAATTTGAAGAAAAAATTCTACCTGCTGCTGTGATTCGTCAGGAATTAAGTGACAGGGTTAAACAAATCGAAGCATCCGAGGGGCGTAAAGTTTATCAAAAACAAAAGTTATCACTGAAAGATGAAATCATCATGACCTTGTTGCCTCGCGCATTCAGTAAATTGACGCGCTTGTATGCCTACATCGATACGCGTAATCAATGGCTGGTGGTGGGTTCTACGAATGAAAAGAAAGTAGAGCAATTCATTTCATTATTTAAAAAATCGGTGACGGAAAGTGTAACTACGTTTGAGTTACAAAAACTATCGCCGGCTATTACGCATTGGTTAAAAAATCAAAATTATCCTACGACGTTATCTATTGAGAAAGCCTGTGTATTGCAGGATCCTGAGCAACAAAATCGTGTTGTGCGTTGTCAACAACAAGATTTGTTTGCTAACAGTATTCAGGCATTTATCAAAGAGGGCTATCTTGTGAAGCAATTAGCTCTCTGTTGGCAGGATTATGTAAATTTTGTGTTAGTCGATAATTTTTCATTACAAAGTATTCGTTTTGAAGATCAAGTCATTGCTCAAGCGAATGACATTGAGACTGAAACAAAACAACAACAGTTTGACGCAGATTTTTTAATTATGTCAGAGACATTGGCGGGATTGTTGAAGGAAATGTTGCAGTTATTTCTCAAAACGGAATCTGTTGTGCCTTTGGTTGCGGCATAAGTTGCTTTGTCATCCTGGCGAAGGATCTCCTTGTTATAACATGGAGATCCTTCACTCCGTTCAGGATGACACAAACTCAAATGCCAACAAGCTCTTAGCTGTCATCCTGCTCTTAGTTGTCATCCTGAGCGAAGCGAAGGATCTCCTCGTTATAACATGGAGATCCTTCACTCCGTTCAGGATGACACTTATAATTTACTTACGACGCGAACCAGCATATTGTCTAGACGCATCATGTCGTGAGCTATGGTCATCTGGTTGTGCGGGTAGTTGAAGATGCTTAGGTTGTTGTGCCATCCATTTTTGAAAATTATATCTAGTGTTAAAATGATTTTGTTGGATTTTCTTTTCGTCATTCTGTTGTTTCAAATAATCTTCTAAAAATCGTTTAGGATTAGTTGCTGCATATAACATGCGTAATCCATGGATAATACGATTGCTACTCATGGGTGTATCCTTTTTATTCACTTATAGGTCGGCTGATTATATAGTAGATAGTGCGGGAGTCAAATTGGTTTTTATTTTTTAATGAACATGCCTCTAACCGGCATCACAGCGTGCGTTACTATTACTTTTTCTAACAATTCTGATGTTATACTCTCCGCCGCTAAAATTGCTGCTTGCTCGGCATCAGATAACTTATTAAAGATATCTTTATAATAAATCGCATCATGAATCGCTGGTGTGCTGCACCAAAATTGGTTGATTAGCTCGTTCACTTTTTCAGCATGTTCAGCAAATTTTTCTCTTAGTGGCGACAAAAGAGGGGATTTTTTATTGTTAGGCGTCGCAGCTGAAAATTCATCTAATTTTTGGGCAAGTAATTTATATAATGCATCAACACGAACGAGTTGAAACATTAATCTTCTTGATACCTCAGTATAATAATGTGTTTCGCCTTCCTCGATTTTAGCTATTGCTTGACCAAGACGAATGCTGACGGCTTCGTCATGTAATTCAGGTGGATGTGCCATTAATTCTTTTAATTGACGATAGAGTTGGTCTCTTTGCAATGTGATAGTTGCAATTGTTTTTGTATTGTTAGCAGTCGGATCAGACGACAATAGTTTTTGTTGCTCGTCTTTTAATTTGGCAACAGCTTGTTTAGTCGCATTTACTTTTCCTAGCGCAAAACAACACAAAATATATTTATAACAGCAATTTTGACTGTGATATTCATTTTTTTCTTCTTCAGTATCTGCCGTGATCTGTTGATAAAGCTCTTGTTCTTTTACCAGTTTTTTTTCTTCTAAGATAGAGTTTGCGCGGTTGTATTCCATGATTTCTAAATGCAATTGTCTGAGATCAGATTCCATCATCGCTAATTGACGCTGATGTCGCAATGTATCACTGTTGAATTGCTCGCGAATGCGAACTAATTCTGCTTTTGCTTTATCACGTTGCTCACGATCTTCGTCTTCATAAAGATAATCTGTTGTTTTCGCATCTGTTTGCGCTAGATTTCGGAGTAATGTACATGCTAAATCAAATTGTTTGAAATCAGCTACGAGTGCGGCAGGTATAGAATTTGTGGGAATTTTCGTAACAGCACGCAGCAAGTGACACAATGCATCTAACGGCCTGATTTTTTTTTGGTGTAAGTTTCCATTCGTTTTTTGCAATCTAGCTAGCATGATTAGACTCCTAATGAAATATTAGGTGAGGGATCGCTTATTTTTTGAAGAAATTCATTGGTCAATTTTCCCTGTAAAAACTCAATTTTTTCAGCTATCGGCCATGCTAAAAAACAGTTGTATGCTTCAGTTAGCGATTTGCTTTGTGCTGTGTTGTACCATAGTTGATTAATTTCAGATTCCGCCTGTTGTTTTGCTCCAGCTAACGTGTTATTCAGCAGATTGAGTGGATCAGTCGCGTCAATTTTAGCTTGCATGAGTTTATACTTCGTGCTGTAAGCTTGAGTGATCAAACGAATTAACTCAATTAATGATGCATATGCCCGCACATAATTAACGACATTATCTGTCGAAATCTGCGAGAAATATTTATCTCGACTATTATGCATTTTAATTTTAGCTGCTTGTAGAGCTTCTTCTTCATGATCAAATAAGGATTTTAATTCTAGGATTTTAGCAGGGTAGTCCTGAATGAGTTGTTGAAGCTGCAATTTTAATTGATTTTCTTCAGCCTGCAGAACTCTGACAGTATCAGAAGGCCTTCGTTCATCCGCTTTTTTTTTGCGTTGTATTTCTTTTTCCTGTAGAGCATCAATTTGTTCGTCAATGTCTTTAAGCGCTTTCTTCTCTTTTGTAGAGCTACAGGGAAAACAGCCACAACATGCGGCATCCAATTTAAATTGCGCATCTCTTCGATCAGCTTGTAAGCGAACTATATCACTCGTATAGGTTCCATCTGCAGCAATATCCTCCATGATTTTAAGCGAAGCTTGATCGTTTTTCATTTCGATCTGTTCACTTAGGATTTGTTGCTGGGAAATGATTTCTCGTTTTTTTTCTTCAAATTCAAGATCAAGTTGATTGACCTCTTTTTTTAATTGTATAACGATCCGCTCGCCTTCTTGAATTTTGTCATCTAAACTTTTATCTACGCGAAAATGTTTTCGTGCGGATTCTTCGGCTTCCATTTTCATGTTTAACGTGCTGACTGCATTAACGAGTTGCCCAAATCCGAATTTGATCCACGACATTTCATTATGCAATTGATCCGCAAGTAGATTTCTAGCAAAAAACTGGCTTCTGGGTGGAATGAAATTTTTATCTAAAATGATGGGGTTGATTTGAGTACTAAGGATACGTAATATTTGATAAAATCGGTATCCAGCGCGTTCTTGCATATTGGCACGAATCGTTGACATATTTCCCCCTGAAATATAACACGATGCGAATTTAGATTTTACTATTTACATTTTAAACCGTATTTTCTTAAGGTTATATTAACATGACATATAATATTGTTCCGCTGCGTGCGTTTAAAGATAACTATATCTGGGTGATTGAAGATAAAAATGCGCAATTGGCTTGGGTAGTTGATCCCGGTGATGCGCAACCTGTTATTGATTATTTGCGCGCTGTAAACATTGAATTATCTGGAATTTTAATCACGCATCATCATGCTGATCACGCGGGTGGTGTGGATGAATTAGTTCGTATCTGGAAAAATATTTCTGTCTACGGCTTTTCTCAAAAAACTGTGCCGGGTGTTACGCATGTTGTTAAAGAAAATGATGTCATTCAGTGCGGTTCAGTTAAATTTACTATTTTAGAAATCCCGGGTCATACACTCGATCATATAGCTTACTATAATGATGAAATTGTTTTTTCAGGTGATACATTATTTAGCGTGGGTTGTGGGCGTGTTTTTGAAGGCACCCATGAACAAATGTATCGATCACTTTCAAAATTATCGCAACTACCAGAGCAATTGAAACTTTATTGCGGACATGAATATACGTTGCAAAATTTGAAATTTGCGACGCACGTTGAGCCTGATAATTATTTTATTCAAAATAAAATTCCTGCGGTAGAAGCTTTGTTAGCTGCTAATCATCCAACATTACCTTCTACATTGGCTGATGAAAAAAAGCTGAATCCTTTTTTGCGTTGTGAGGAGATTTCTATTATTTCGGCGGCAGAAAAATATGCGAGTAAACCTTTGAAAACACCAGTCGATGTATTTACTTGCTTGCGTGATTGGAAAAATCAATTTTAGACAAGGTATCGCTTCTCAGGTAAAATTTATACCTTCAATCAGGCTAAGATGATGAATTATGTCAATATCAGAACGTGTACAAGCTATTAAAAATAAAGCAGTTTTTATATCCTGTATAGTGCCTGTCTATAATGAGCAGGCCAATGTAGATGCTTTTTTCCCTGAGCTCGCAGCTTGTCTGCATGGTCTCGCGCATCAATTTGAAATTATCGTGGTCGATGATGGAAGCCGTGATGCGACGGTGCAAAAGTTATTGCAACTGCCGAGCGAGTTTAATATCAAATTACTCGGGTTTTCTCGCAATTTTGGCAAAGAGACTGCATTGACTGCCGGATTGGAACATTGTTCTGGCGATGTGGCGATTTTGATGGATGCGGATTTTCAACATCCCATAGAAACACTTCCCATGTTTTTAGAAAAATGGGGGGAAGGCTATGAAATGGTGTATGGCGTTCGTAAAAATCGTGACAATGAATCACGAATCAAGCGGGGTTTTGCGCATCTGTTTTATTGGCTGATGGCGAAAATGACTAAAATTGAAATTCCGAATAATGCTGGTGATTTTCGTCTACTTGACCGCAAAGTGGTTAATGCGATTAATAGCTTTAAAGAACGCATTCGATTCATGAAAGGATTATATGCTTGGGTCGGGTTTAAAAAAATCGCCGTACCGTTTGAAGTACGTGAAAGAGTCGCGGGGAAAAGTTCCTGGGGGTTTGTTAAATTAACGGAATTGGCGATTACAGGCATCACTACTTTTTCAGATATTCCCTTGCGCGTATGGGGTTTTGTTGGGTTTATTGTTTCACTCATCTCATTAATTTACGCAATTTATTTTGTAACAGATACGTTAATTTATGGTACGGATTTACCTGGTTTTCCGAGTATTATCGTCGCCGTTATGTTCCTGGGTGGAATTCAGTTATTATCGATTGGAATCTTGGGTGAATATATTGCGCGTATTTTTACTGAAGTGAAACAACGACCGAAGTATATTATTGAAACTAAAGTTGGGTTTGATAAAGACGTTGCGGATTCGGAGCAAATTTAAGGCTCTGGATACCGCGCATAAAGCGCGGTACGTAGGGGGGCATAAAGCGCGGTACGTAGGGGGGCATAAAGCGCGGTACGTAGGGGGGCGTGAAGCTCGGTACGTAGGGAGCGTGAAGCGCAGTGCGTAGGAGGCGTGATCGGCAGTGCGCTTGATATATTTTATTTATTACTAACCCATACAACATCATTATACTGGCCTAACTGTTGCACGCGCTTGTTCGCTTTCGTAAGAAAATCTTTGTAGTAACCTTTGCCCATAATAACAAATAAACGTTTATCGCTATTCCAGCGTTGCCAAAACGCTGCTTCGTTAATTAACCAGTCTTTGGTGTTTTGAAAAGGCATTCCATACCATAATTCACGCTGCCAATTATCTTTTTTAGCGATATCAGGATCATTCCAATCAGCCACGATAGTAATTCGACGCTCTAAATAAATCGGTAAATCTTGATAATATTTATAATAAGCAACGATTTCATCGGTTGGTGCAAGTTGTGGTTTGATTACTTGTGCAATGGGTTTGATTGTTTTCTCATTAATGACGGATAAGCTAGCTGACAAAATTAATAAGCCTGCGCCAGCGATAGCAATCAGTCCATAAACAATTTTATTAAAGGAATCATATTTTAATAATTTATATAAACCAAATCCGGCAATCAAGAAAAGTGCCGCGGTTAGTGTTAAAAACGGAATCGCCGGTGTCTCAATATCCATGAAATAAGGCGACACAATCGCTGCAGTTGCCATTAAAAAACTTAAAGCAATAAATGTGATAATTCCTAGACGAAATCCTTTTGTGCGAGCCGTGTCCCATAAGCTATCCAGGTAATGTCCCACCATTAATGCGAGCGCTGGAAAAATAGGGATAATGTAACCAATCGTTTTTGATTTCGGGATTGAGAAAAAAGTAAAAATTAAGACAAACCATATCAACAAAAATAATTCGAAGGTATGTTGTTGGCGGTTATTCCAGACAGCTTTAATATTTTTGACGACAGCTTGAATCACAAATATAGACCAGGGGAAAAAACCTGCTAATACAATAGGCACATAAAACCATGTGACAGTTTGATTATTGTAATCACCTTTCGTCAAAAATCGCGCCACTTGTTGATTGACAAAAAAGAAATGCAAGAATTCAGGATTTGCTTTTTGCACCAGGTAATACCATGGAATAGTGATCACAGCAAAAATGCTAAGTCCTATGACTAGACGCATATGTCTTATCATATTCCAACGATTTAATAATAAAATCCAAAGACCAATAATCATCATTGGAAAAGCAATACCAATTAAGCCTTTGGTCAGCGCGGCTAACCCACAAAAAATGTAAGCCAAAATAAATAATGTCGTGCGGCGTAGAGGTGAAGTGCTATGCAATGCCGCTGCTGAAAAAAACAAGGTAATACTAATTAGTGCAGCAACTTCAAGATCAAGGTTTGCGTAATGCGCAGCACCATAATAAAGTGGGCTGGTCGCCAAAATAATAGCGGCTAAAATACCCGTACGTCGATTGAATAATTGACGCCCTGCAAAGTATGTCATCAAGCAACCTAAAATACCGATGAAGGCTGGCCAAAAGCGTAATGCTGCTTCTTTTAAACCAAATAATTTAATGGCGGATGCTTGCAGCCAATAGTAGAGAATAGGTTTATCTAGAAATGCGACGCCGTTTAAACGTGGCGTAATAAAATCGCCGCTAACAATCATTTCACGAGCGACTTCTGAGTATCGCCCTTCATCGGGCGTAAACAAGGCGTGACCACCTATCCACAATGCATAAAATACGCCTAGCAGGGTTGCAATAAATAACAAATCAATCAGCCAGGATTGAGTTAATCTAGATTTGTTTGTTGATAACACGTGTTGATTCCCGTACATTTTAACTATGAAAAAGATAATTCTTTGCGCCGATGATTATGGGCAAAATGAGTCCATTTCTCAAGCAATTATTACATTAATAGAAAAAAATCGTTTGTCAGCAACCAGTTGCATGACAACGAGTCCTTTTTGGCCTTCGCATGCCAGTTGGCTGCAACCTATTAAAAAACAAGCGGATATAGGCTTACATTTTAACTTAACAGAAGGGCAGGCATTATCTTCAGAATATCAATTTTCGTCTCTCAAAAAACTATTGGGAAAAGCACATTGGCGCATGCTCAATGTTGCTTTGATTGAAGCAGAGCTCAATGCACAACTGGATTGCTTTGAGGCCCATCTAGGCCAACCGCCTGATTTTATTGATGGACACCAACATGTGCATCAATTACCTGTCATTCGTCAGGCTTTACTAAATGTTTATGAAAAGCGTTTGCGGAAACATGGGAGTTATATTCGCTCAGTGTATGATCCCAAAATCTTTCTGCGGTGGGGAAGTCGTAATTCTGTTAAGAATTTAATTATACAATTGTTGACGGGCGCACTCCGTTTTAAAAAACTGCTGGTTAAGCGAAAAATTCCGCATAATTTATCCTTTGCAGGGATTTATCAATTCACGGATGCACTCCATTATTCTAAAATTTTTCCGCGTTTTTTAGATCAAAGTAAAGAAGGTGGCATTATCATGTGTCATCCCGCATTGAATAATTCAACTGATTCGGATTCAGATGTCATTGCGACGGCGCGCTATCATGAGTTTCAATATTTAGATAGCGAGCAGTTTCTCAAAGATTGCCGTGCGGCCGAGGTCATTTTGGGGCGATTAAGGTAGGCATTCATTTTGAGGTGCTATATAATGCCGAACTTTTGACCGAGGAGAGCGCCGTTTTGCCAAAAGAATCTGCCGTAGAAAAAAAGCTATTGCATTACACGGGAAAAGCGATTGCTGATTACAATATGATTCAAACCGGCGATCGTATCATGGTCTGTCTTTCTGGCGGTAAAGACTCGTTTACTTTGCTGCGCATTTTGCAAATGCTACAACGTCGAACCAATAATAAATTTGAGCTTTTTGCATTTACATTAGATCAAGCACAACCAGGTTGGGATGATACTGGATTGCGTGCGTGGTTGATTCAACGTGGCGTTCCTTTCGAGATTATGCGGGAAGATACTTATTCTATTGTGAAAGAAAAAATTCCTGAAGGTAATACGTATTGTTCTCTTTGCTCACGTTTACGCCGCGGAATAATTTATCGTTACGCAGAAGAGCATGGTTTTAATAAAATTGCCTTGGGTCATCATCGCGATGATTTGATTCGTAGTCTCTTGATGTCAATTTTTTACAATGGCGAAATTCGTTCTATGCCGCCTAAATTGTTGAGTGATAATAAGCGTCATATTCTGATTCGTCCTTTAACTTATTGCCAAGAAAAAGATATTATCGAATATGCAAAAGAGCAGGCGTATCCAATCATTCCATGTAATCTTTGTGGCTCACAAGAAAATTTGATGCGTCAAAAGGTGAAAAATTTAATTGATCAACTCGCAAAAGAAAACCCCAAAGTTCCAAGTAATATGTTACATGCATTAACCAGTGTGAAACTCAGTCAATTAATGGATAGAAACCGCTGGGATTTTAAAAATTTAGAGAAGCAGCAGGAAATGAGTAACAAAATGACGGATATTGAGTTGGAAGTTTTTGCGTCTGAGTTATTTTGAACGCTACAACGTCATCCCGCGACGCTTTTTAAGCGGGATGACGTTAGCGGAGGTTCACAATCCAGCAGGCGAAACTACTTGTGATTGAGCAAACAACTTTTTCTCTTGCGTCAATCGAAGCACGAGTGGAATCAAGATCAATAAAACAATTCCCGTTGCAATTGCAGCCCAACCTAATAATCCAAATGTATGACTAAAACTCGGGTTTGTCACTAAAGGATCTGTTGAAGAAGTTGCACCTAGCGCCATATTTGAGAAATATCCCGAAAGAGTCGCTGCAACACCCGTAATCATCAACCAGGTTCCCATCATGAGTCCTTGCAGATGAACAGGTGCAAGTTGTCCTACCATGGCGTAACCAATGGGTGAAATAAATAATTCACCGACGCTTTGCAAAATATAACTGACAAAGATCCAGTTAAAATTGACGAGTCCATGCGCATCAGCAAAATATATTCCAGCTGGCAGTATCGCCATTGATGCACCAATCAAGAGAAGGGCAATTCCAAATTGAAATGGGATGGTAAGTTGGACACCACGGTTACGCATTGATGTGAAAACAACACTTAGCAATGGACCACCGATAATAATCACAACCGTATTAATATTTTGTACCCATTGCGGTGCAATTAACATTCCCAAATAATGGCGATCTACATTGCGCTCAATGAATAAAGTCAGTCCCATCGGAGCCAATTGATAAAGCGTCCAAAATACTAAAGACGTGAGTGCCAAAATAATGTAAGCCCATACTTTTTTGCTTTCTTCTGGCGTTGGTTGTTTCATGGCAAGATAAGCAATCACAAATGCCATAAAAATACCGACTAACATAATTAAACTATTACTAATGTGGGCATTTTTTAAGAGAACACGTAACGATAACACTAATAGCAGAATAAAGAATAAGCCTTTTAAATTAGCTGAAAGTCGTTCTGATTTATTTAAGCGCAGAAAGCTCGTGTTAGTGTCATTTAATGTTTTCCATTTGAAGGCGGTAAGTACTAAAGCAATTAAATTACCGATGCTCGCAAATAAAAATAATTCATGATAACCATTTTGTAATTGGAGATAACCGCTCACAGAAAAGCCTATGAAGAAGCCAACATTCATGCCGCTATAGTTCCATAAAAAAGCGGCTTCACGGCGCTTGTCATTTGGCTTGAAAAGTTGGGTTAGCATGCAATTTATACATGTCACGTTCAACCCTGCGCCGGTTAGAAATGCAGCCAAGCCCCAAAACAGGGGTGTAGTAGAAGGCAGGGAAATCAATGCACAGCCAATAACCTGCAAAAGCATGCCGACGGAGAATAAACTGCGATAACTAAAGAAACGCCCGCCAATATAACCGCCCAATAAGTGCAAGGCATAATTGAATGCCACGAAAGAGGCGGTGATGCCAGTTGCGATGGTATCACTCAAATGCAGGCGGTTCGTCGTATACAAAACTAATGTTGAATAAAGTACGCTGAATGCAAGTGTCGCAAACATTTGAATAAAAAACAGGGCACCAGCGCCTGTCGGCATAATATCGGCATATTTCTGATATAAGGATTTTTTAGTTACAGCTTGGGTCATTATTACCTCCAACATAATTATTCTGGCTTCTTCATCTTGAGAGCGTTTTCGGGTCGTTGTGCTCAGGATGATATTAAAAATGAATTTTCATTTTCAAATACCGAAACCTGATATTGTTAACTGAAAATCTCGCCAAAGGCAATAGAAAATCTCTAGGATAGGAGCTCAAGCATTCGCTTGAACCTGTATAGCTTTGAGCAGTAAGTCACACTCAAGTTCGAATTGTGCTAGGAGGGCAGGAACGACATCCATTCTACTTTGTTTAAACGCAGTTTCAAGTGCCGCAATCGCTTTTTTTAATCTTGGCGTACCACAATAACAAACTGCACCGTGCAACTTATGTAAACGACGTTGTGCTTCCGAATAATCCTGACTTTCATTGGATTGTTTTATTAGGTGAACTTCCTGTATTAGATTTTCAGTCAGCAAATTCAACATTTCTTCTGCTAATTCTTTTTTGTGACCAGCCAACTTCATTCCAAGTTGCCAATCAATAACAGGCAGGTCTTCAAAATCAGGATGTGTTTGTCCAACTTTTTTTGCGCTATCTTGTATCCATTTAGTAACAATTTTAAATAATGTGGTTTTAATAACGGGTTTAATTAGATAATCATTAAAACCAAGCGCCATTAAATTTTTATATTCATCATCTGCAATGTGCGCCGAGAGAGCAATCACAGGCGTTGTCGTATTTAAGTTTTGCGAGCCACGAATATATTTCAATGCTTCCATGCCATCCATTTTTGGCATGCGTAAATCCATTAGAATAAGATCAAATTTTTGTTTTTCTATCAGTTGTAATGCTTCAGTACCATCATGCGCAATGACAAGATGGGCTTTGGTGTTGCTAAACAAAGCACTGACCAAATTAGCATTATGGATATTATCATCCACGCATAAAATATGTTTCCCAGCAAATTGCAAAAATCCATTTTGTTCTTGCGGTGGCATGTATTTAAAATGCGTTTGATTCGGAGATTCACTGATCAGTTGAAAAATAGCATGATAAAGATTATTGCGAATAATAGGTTTCGTTAAACTGACTGTTGCACCTTTTGATATGAAATATTCAAGCGTGGCTTGCTCTGATGAATTGGTTAAAACAATCAGCGGACCTTTGAAATATTCACGAATAGCAGCAATTTCTGTGCCAACTGTTCCTTGATGAATTTGTTGTTGATTAATCCCTGCGATAAGTATGGAAGGTTCCTGCGCTTGTCCGGCATTTTGTTTTAGTTGCTGCAATAATTCGTTAGAATCGGAAAAATCAATTGTATTAATGTTCCAGTGGTTCAATGTGTTCTTAATAACTTGGCGACTGACAGGATGTGGTTCGTAAATATAGATATTTGTACCGGTAAAATTAATTAATTCAGCGTCAGACTCTGTTTCACATTGTGTTCTTTCTGCTGTGAATGTGAACCAAAATAAAGAGCCTTTTCCTTCATTACTTTCCATGCCGATTTTGCCAGCCATCTGGTCAATCAGTTTTTTACAGATAGCTAGGCCTAAACCTGTGCCACCATACTTTCTTGCAATACTGGTGTCCGCTTGTTGAAAAGCACGAAAAATAAGTTTTTGATCACCTGAAGATAACCCTATTCCTGTATCAGAAATAGTAACGCGTATTTTCGCATTTTTTGTGGTTTTCTTTTCTGTGGTAACGCGAATTATAACATCACCTTTATCAGTGAATTTCACTGCATTAGACACTAAATTAATGATGATTTGTTTAAAGCGTAGCGGATCGCTGATAATTTTGCGCGGCACATCATCATCAATTAATGCAACAAATTCTAATTGTTTTGCGTTGGCGAGAGTTGACATGATTGCTAGCACTTCTTCAATGCTGTCGCGTATATCAAATGCTAAATACTCCAGGCGAAGCTGGCCTGCATCGAGGCGAGAAAAATCCAAGATATTATTAACTAAATTTAAAAGACTTAAGGTGGATTTTTGGATCGTGGATAAATAGTTGCGCTGCAAATTAGAGAGTTCAGTTTCAAGCAATAAATTGGTGAAACCGATAATGCCATTCATCGGCGTGCGAATTTCATGACTCATATTGGCAATAAATTCAGATTTAATCCGACTTGCTTCCAGCGCTTCTTTTTGCGCGCGCGCCAGTTCAACGTTTTGTGTCTCAATGGTATCAAGTGATTTTTTTAAATTAGCAGTCGCTTGCTCAATATTACTTTCCAATCCATCACGGGCGCGCTGCAAAGCAGCTGTCATATTATTTATACCTTCTTCCAACTCGCCAAGTTCGCCGGGTGAATGAGTATCAATTTGAGTTTCTAATTTTCCTTGCTCAATTTGTTTGATAGCGGTGCGCATTTTCAATAAGGGGCGTGTTAAATGTCGCGAGGTGCGTCTGGAAAGAAATACGCTGATTATTATACCAAGCGACAGAAAAATCATCGTGACGATGATGACTTGATACTCTTCTAAAAGAGTTGTTGTTCTTGAAAGTGATACAGCGACCCAACCCACTAATTTTTTATGCGACGACCCATTGGAGTAAGTAGGATGATTTGCCAAATTTAAATCGTTAATAATAACCGGTGCCGTTAAGGTAATTGTATCCTTACCCTCGACAATAGAAGGTTTTTCATCGTCAAAAATAACATTTTTTAAATATTCTGGTGAGAGTGGATCGTCAGAACCACTATAAGCAAGCAAGTCATGCTTGGGCCCAAAGAAAGTGATAGATTGAAGTTCTTTTTCTTCGAGTACTAAGCTCGTGATTTCTTGTAGCACTTCCCGATCATTTTTCAAAATACCTGCGCGGCTAATGCGCACGACGTGACTTAAAATGGCTTGTCCATACAGATTTAATTCTTTTTCAGCATCATTAATCCGCGAGCCAATGATGTAGACACCCAACAATAAAGAAATAATTAGTGTGGGTAACAAGGCAATAATAAAAACCCGGGTCTGTATTCGCAATCTTTTCATTATTCGCTCATTCTTTTTATGTCAATGACTTTTGGCAGTTGACTAATTAGATTAATGATATGCTTTAACTGCGCCAAATCATTAATTTGAATTGTCAGAACAATATATATCATATTATTTTTATTGCTTATAGTGGAGTTCAATGACACTAATTCAATTTTAGCATTAGCTAATGATGAGGTAATTTCTTTTAATATGTCGTGTTGCCCGGTTGCGCGAATTTGCAAGTCGACGTAATAATTACCGGATTTCTTGCTGTCCCAGGCAACTTGGATGATTCGATTGTCATGTAATCGCTGACTTTGCCGTATGTTATTGCAATCATCTCGATGAATAGAGACGCCTCGGCCTTGCGTAATATACCCAATCACTTTATCGCCAGGAATAGGCTTGCAGCATTTAGCAATACGCGTTAATAAATCATTAATTCCCGCAATTTCCAAGCTTCCTTTCGCTTCATTCAAAATGGCGGATTTGGAGTAGGGGATAGCTGTTTTATCACTGGCGTCTGTCGAATGTTCTGTTTGCAGCACATGCAGAATTTGTGCAATGCGCATCGTGCCGTGACCAATTGCAGCAAATAAGGCTTCATCATTTTTATAATTAAAATGCGCAGCAATTTTTTCAAAATTAGGGTGATGTATACCCGCACGTGTTAATTCGCGGTCCAAATTATTTTTTCCAGACTCGATATATTGGTTCACATCTTGTTGCTTAAACCAGTGCGCTACTTTCGCGCGTGCACGTGACGTTTTTAAATAACCAAAATCTTTGTTTAACCAGTCACGACTCGGCGTACCATGTGGTGTCGTGATAATTTCAACTTGATCGCCTGTCTGTAATTTATAGGTTAACGGGACGATATGGCCTTTTATTTTTGCCCCACGGCAACGATGGCCGAGTTCGCTGTGAATGTGATATGCAAAATCAAGTGGCGTAGCACCCACTTGTAAATCAACAATTTCACCTGCTGGTGTTAACACATAAACAGTGTCTTCTAATACTTCAGTGAAATTTTTATCTTGATTACCATCCTGTTGTGCAACATCTTTGTGCCACGCTAGCAATTGACGAAGAAACGTGATTTTCGCTTCGTAACCTGATTGCTGTGTTTTATTTTCTTTGTAAACCCAGTGCGCGGCGACACCGTGTTCTGCTTCATCATGCATGTCAATTGTTCGAATTTGGATTTCTAAATTTTTTCCATCGGGTCCAATCACCGCTGTATGAATTGAACGATAACCATTGGGTTTGGGATTATTGATGTAGTCATCAAATTCCTCAGGAATATGTTCAAATAAGCTATGCGCTACACTTAATGCCGTGTAGCAATCATCTAATGTTGGAACTAAAATTCGAACCGCGCTGTAATCATAAATATTTTTATAGTCTGTGTGCTTGCGCAATACCTTCAAATAAATACTATAAATATGTTTCGCACGCCCGGTAATTTTTGCTTTGATGTTTGCTTGGGCTAAATGATCATGCAATGTTTTGATCGTGTCATGAATACGTTGTTCGCGATCCACTCGGCGCTCAGATAAAAAATGGGCTATGGTTTTGTATGCTTCTGTATTGGTATAGTGAAAAGCCGTATCTTCAAGTTCCCATTTTAATTGTCCTATCCCTAATCGATTCGCCAATGGAGCATAGATATCCATGGTTTCTTGCGCAATACGCTGACGTTCCGTTGGATTAACATTTTTTATTCCGCGCATCGTGCAAGTGCGTTCGGCAAGTTTAATCAATACAACACGGATATCAGATACCATGGCTAAAAATATTTTACGCACACGATCTAATTGGGTTTTATCACGTGATTTTTTGGCGCTCTGCAAATTATTTAAAACATTCATTTGCAAAACACCGTGGACCAATTTAGCAACTTCATCGCCGAGTTTTTCTTTTACCGTTTCAACTGAAATACTCGTGTGTTGGAGCGTAGTTGTAATGATAGCTGCAGAAACAGCGGTTTGATCCAATTTCATTTCCAGCAATATTTCCGCCATTTCTAAACCTTGCTCAATGCAAGGTTGTCCATAAAAAGTAGTCAATCCTTTACTGCTTTCATCAGACAATTGAGTGGCATGCCGAATTAAATCAATTTCCTTTAAATCAAACTGGTCTTTGATTTTATTCAGCCAAAAATCAATATCAATTGATCCATCTGTCAGGTAATGAAATTTTTGTTTAACAGTTACCATATTATTTCTCAAATAGTGCAATTGCTTCAATATGACTCGTGTGAGGGAACATGTTTATCACACCTACTTGTTTCAGTTTATATTGATAATTATAGACTAATTCTCCTGCATCACGCGCCAGTGTCGATGGATTGCATGAGACGTAAACGATACGGCTTGCTGAGCCACCTGAAATTAAAGGAATAATTTCTTTTGCACCCGTGCGTGGTGGATCTAGTAAAATCTTATCGTATTTAATTTGTAACCAACCCGCGTTTTTTGCAGGTTCCATTAAATTTGCAGCATAAAATTCTGCATTATTAATATGATTATATTGCGCATTTGCTTTGGCACGCTCAACCATTTGCACGCTTCCTTCTATTCCTACTACCTGTTTTACTGAGCGCGCGATAGGCAGGGTGAAATTTCCCAAACCACAAAATAAATCTAATACGGTGTCTGTTGATTTTAAGTCGAGTAATTGGAGCGCTTGCTTAATCATCATCCGATTGATTTCACCGTTAACTTGCGTGAAATCCAGTGGGTGAAAACGCATGTTAAGTTGATAATCCGGCAATGCGTAACTAAGCATTTCCTCTTGATCATTGGGCCATATTTTGTGAACAGCAGCGGGTGGATTCGGTTGTAAATAAATATGAATAGCGTGCGTTTTACCAAATTCGCATAATGCTTCGATGTCTTGTTCAGGGAGCGGTGTCATGTGCCGAAAAATCAGTGCAGTTGTGTCATCACTCACTGCAACTTCAATTTGCGGTATTTGATCATATTGCGTCAAGCCACGAATTAAGGCGCTCAATGCCGTAATGCGCTGACCTACACTGGGATGCAACACAGCACATTGCTCAATATCTGCAAGAAAATTGCTGAATTTTTCGCGGAAACCAACTAATAATTTACCTTTTTTTATAACATAGCGTACGCCTAATCTAGCTTTACGCCGATATCCCCACGCATTTCCAAATAGCGGAGGTAACACAACTTCAGGTGTAACTTTTCCAAAATGTTTTAATTGGTCAAGCAAGGCTTGTTGTTTGAACTGGATTTGCGCCTGGATTTCAACATGCTGCATGCTGCAACCACCACAAACTCCGAAATGCGGGCAGCCTGGTGTAATTCGTTCTGGCGCGGCAGTCAAAACCTCAGTGACCAGTGCCTCGTTATAACGGCGATGTTTTTGGGTGATTTTACAAACGACTTTTTCTTCCGGCAGTGCATTTGTGACGAACGTAGTTTTGCCATTAATATTGGCAACCCCTCGACCGTCGTGACTCAATGATTCTATTTTAGTTTCTATGTATTCAGGTTTCATATGAATGTCTTGATTTTATGTAATTTTAAGTTGGAGTATCTTATCACATTCTCAATCACTACAAACCTAATTTGCCACCAGGACCGGCGCGTTTTGAAGGGTGTTTTGCTTCTTCTTCGTCATTTACATTGGGTCTTGCTGTTGATGCAGCTTCGTTTTTAACATCTGATTTGACTGTAGCCTCAATAGTCTGGGGTTTTTGAGGTTGATAAGCAGCTTGTAAAGCTTTAAAGGTAAGCGGGGGATCGACAGGCTCAGGCTCAGTGTCACTTGGCGGTTCCTCTTTGGTTTCTAAGTGAAACGAAACAGCGTGAAGCTCAGGCTCTTTTTCTGTATCAGAATCTGATTGATTGCGCAGAGCGTCATGTTTTGCGTGAAGGATTTCAAGTTCGTGCGTGGAAATATATTTCTTAACTATGGCACTATGCTGCGTTGTAGCATAATCAAAACAAACAGAAGATTCTGATAATAAATATTTTATCACATCGAAACAATTCTGCTTGTCCGCCATGTGAAAAGCTCGAAAGTTATTTGCCTCAATCATTGCTATTTTTTGAATAGGATCTGCTGTCTCGTATAAGCACTTGACTATCTCTATTTTTCCGGCAAAAGCCATAAATTGAAAATCATTATGTTTAATATTTTCTTCGATCATCGCTTTTTTTTGCGAGGGATCTGCTGCATCGAGCAAAAATTTTATGATATCCGAGCGTTCATTTTGCGTTGCGGAAAAAATCTCATGATAATCTATACAGTCAATCATTTCTTTTTTTTGCAGGGGTGAAGCTGCATTAAATAATAAGGTCATCGCTTCCAAGTTGCCGACTTGAGTTGCATAGCGAAAGCCAGCATAATTCTGTTTGGCAATCAGGTCTGGTTTTTCAGCTAATAGTTTTTGTACTGAATCGACGTCATCTGAGCAGCAAGCTAATATGAAAGTCATTATTTCTCTTGCGGCTGGATAAGCCACATATAAATTTAATATATCAAGACTGTCCGGATCAATATCGAGTGTTGCTGTTATTTCCGAATAAAGAAGAGCTGGAACTCCTATTTTTACCGATACAAAATGTAATATAAATTGAAAAAAATTATCATCTAGTTTATCAAGCAAATTCTGCTCTTTGAGAAACTCAAACATACCCGCTAATTCAATAAAAATGTTAGCATGCTTCCGATATAGTTTTTGTAATTTGAGCAAGTTGTCGGAATTATCTATGTTAGCGTCATGTAAGTACTGAATTACAATTTTAATATCAGCTGATAATTCTTCTACTTTTTTTCCTAACACGGGTTCAGTTGAAAGATGTTTTCTGAATTGTTTAAACTCATGCGAATCAAATGTTTCTCTAATGTATCTCAACATGAGCTTATTATCTTCACTCATTTCATTATCTGAAGCAGAGCCTATATCAGAATGAGCTTGTAAATATTGCCCAGAGAAATAAATTAAATCACTAAAATGGAAGTGTATTTTTAAACTATTTATTTGATCAAGCGGATAAGCACTGCGATTTAAAATATACATTAAAGCATCAAAATAAACTTTATTTCTATCGACTGGAACATCTTTTTCTTCTGTGCTGTTAAGCAAACTGGCTACAGTGTTTGCTAAAAAATTCTTGATCATTTCCTCTGGGTTTATTAAGTTTAAATAAGTCGATTTGAAATCCGCAGAAATTTTTTTATTGGGCTGATAATCTTTAAAATAATTTAATAAAGTAGTATAGAGGTTTTGATCTGCTGTTTTAAATTCCGCGGTTTCTGTATCGATGAAGCGACGATGATAGAGTTGTTGAAATACCTGGAATGCTTTATAAAAATTGTTAATTTCATCGGGCGTCACTTGATAGGCGTTTTTCAGAACATGCTCTTTAAACTTCAGTAGCGCGGCATTTTTTGCGTTAATCAACGGATCTTGTGTATTTTCCAGATGTGTACGACTATTTGAAGGTGTATCCATTCGATTAATAAGCTCTTGAAATGCAACATCTGCACTTCCCAGTATCGTCATGAGAGTTATACCTGCAATATCTTGTGCAAGCACTTCAAAAACGGTATTCAATAGTGACTGGCCAAGTAACGAACCATTTATGTGTTTGAAAAGTTCATGTAATGCCGCAGGTGCATTCTGTGCAATTCTCTGTAGCGCATTTGCATTGTAATCGCCTTTCTGTCCAAGCGCTTCAATGATCGCTCGCAAAAGGGCTTGACCTTCCTGTGTATCATTTATTTGACTAAATAGTTTTGGCAAAACCTCAGGCGTCGTGCTTGCAATTACGTTTAAGCCGAGATTTTTTACCAAATTAATAGGGGATCTTTTTAAATAATTATCATATTCAGGAAAATCAATCACAGCTTTTTCATTTAAAGAAACTGCTTCAATTGTAATGGAAGGTCCCATGATTCTAAAAACTTCATCAATAGCGGACGACAGATTTTCATATTCTCTATGTATGGTGGATAATTTGGTATGATCATAATTTGAATCATAAACTACCCAATTTTCTCCATCGCGATACAACCGAATAGTATGGTTTGCTACGTGCACTAATATCATTACATCATTCGAAATATTTTTTAAATCTTCCACCAAGTGCTCTTTAGCTAAATTGCCAGCAATGATTTTTCTTTTTTGTATTGTTTGAGTCGTTTCTTTTTCATCAGGACCCATTATTTCAAAATAACTACGTTTAATTTCTTCAGGAATAGGGAACAACTTGGAAGTAGGTGCGGTAACAACATAGCCGTCAGGTTTAAGAATATTTTTCTGGCTCATGTTGGGAAAATAACTCTGATCTGAAGCATGCGATGGTACAATATAATTGACTGCACGATTAAAAATACTTCTAAGATTTTCATTATCCTCAGGTGAGTTAGCAAGCTTGATAGCATCGTCGAGAGAAGCAGTTTTTTCATCCCAATTTGCAATATGGACTAATGCGTTTTCCCACCAGGATAAATAACCTACCATATCCATTCCGCCATGTACGACGGCCAAGCCAAAACATTGTCCTTCTTTTAGTGCTTCTCTCAACTCGTTGTTTGTTGCTATAAATTCTTTTTTTTGTTCTTCAATTACTTGTTTTTGTTTCTGAGTCTGCGCAGCTTGTGATTGTTTCTCAAGAAGTTCCAAATGCACTCTTGCATCTTCTTCAAGATATTTAATCATTTTTTGTTTCACGATCGTCTGAGTCATGACTAATCGCCTCGTTATATAATTATTATATCTTCTTTCATCTGATTTATTGGGGTAACCTGGTTAGTAGATTGATTGTATTTATATCTTTTATTTTTGTGTTATCTTATCTGGCAGTGTTTCAACAAGGATAGTTAACCATGAGTCAATTTTTTGTTATCCACCCAGACAATCCGCAGCCGCGTTTAATCAGAGAAGCTGCGAAAATTATTCAACAGGGTGGCGTCATTGTTTATCCAACCGATTCTGCTTATGCCATTGGCTGTCAACTTGCTAACAAGGATGCATTAGAACGTATTCGCAGATTGCGTCAATTAGATGAAAAACATAATTTCACTTTAGTTTGTAGGGATTTATCCGAACTAAGTACTTATGCAACAGTCGATAATAGTGTGTTTCGTTTGCTAAAGGCGCATACGCCAGGTCCATACACATTTGTTTTGCCAGCGACACGTGAAGTACCTAAGCGTTTACTTCATCCCAAGCGAAAAACAATTGGAATGAGGGTGCCAGATAGTCGAATTGTTCAGGCATTATTAAGCGAGTTGAATGAGCCGCTTATGAGTGTGTCGTTGATGTTGCCAGAACAGGAATATCCGTTTGTCGATGCTGAAGATATTTATCAAACGTTAGGTGAGCGAGTGGATTTAGTGATTGATGGCGGGCCCTGTAGTGTGACGCCAACAACAGTGATTGATTTGGTGGATGGTAGTCCTGCTATTTTGCGTGTTGGTAAAGGGGATCCTGATGCTTTTGTGTAGAGCGTGTCCCTAGTATATTTTTTTCTAATACAATCAACCGTATTAATTTTTTTGGATTAACCCAAGTTGAAAACGAACAAATCTTACCTATACTTACAGAGTGAGTGTTTTCGATAAGTTTTTTGTCCAGAACCGTTCAATAATTTGTTGAAGGAGATCTGCTTGAGATGTGGTGAGCATGTCCGAAGTGAAATAAGGAAAGCCTAAAGCTTCTCAGCGATTTCCACCATGATCTAAAGAGGGTTTCTCGAGGCAATACTTGCGAAAGCACTCATTCATTTTTCTTTTCCACAAACGTTTCACGCTATGTTACTGTATTCGCTACAAACTAAACAAAGGACTTCTCGATGGATCCGCTTATTGAACATGAACGTTTATTCGGTGCGCATAACTATGAACCGCTACCGGTTGTATTAACACGCGGAGAAGGTGTGTATGTTTGGGATAATCAGGGTAATCGCTATATCGACATGATGAGCGCTTATTCCGCAGTAAGTCATGGGCATTGTCATCCCAGATTAGTTAAAGCGCTTACCGAACAAGCCAATCAATTGGCCGTCGTTTCTCGCGCATTTTATTCCGATAAGTTAGGGAATTTTTTGCAAAAAGCCTGTGAGCTCACTCGACAGGAAAAAGCGCTTGCCATGAATACAGGTGCAGAAGCAGTTGAAACCGCATTAAAAGCTGCGCGTAAATGGGCTTATACAGTGAAAAAAGTGCAAGCAGATAAAGTGGAAATTATTGCTTGTGAGGGTAATTTTCATGGGCGCACAATTGCAATTGTCGGTATGTCTTCTGAACCGCAATATCGTAATGGTTTTGGCCCATTTCCTGCAGGTTTTAAATTAATTCCATTTGGTGATGCTGACGCATTACGAAAAGCAATTACTCCCAATACAGCAGCTTTTTTGGTTGAGCCTATTCAGGGAGAAGCAGGAATTATTGTGCCGCCAGCGGGTTATCTCGCGGAGTGTGCAAAGATATGTAAAGAAAATAATGTGTTATTAATTTGCGATGAAGTTCAAACGGGTGTTGGACGGACCGGAAAATTTTTAGCATGTGAGCATGATAATGTTCAGCCGGATGCTGTTTTATTAGGTAAAGCATTAGGCGGCGGTTTACTGCCAGTTTCATTATTTTTAAGTCGCCGCGATGTCATGGATGTTTTTACGCCAGGAGACCATGGCAGTACATTCGGTGGCAATCCACTCGCCGCAGCGGTAGGCTTGACGGCACTGCAAGTTCTTGAAGACGAAAATTTAACTGCGCGAGCAGATGAAATGGGTGTTTATCTTAGGCAATCACTCGCAACTATTAAATCACCACTTATCTCAGAGATACGCGGTAAAGGATTGCTAGTTGGCTTGGTGATCAATCCACGTTATTATTCCGCACGTGAGATATGTTTACGTTTATTGAAACGGGGTGTTTTAAGTAAAGAAACGCATGGTACCGTCATTCGTTTAGCACCACCGTTAATAATTACAAAAGAACAAATTGACACTGTCGTTGCAGCTATTTCGAGTGTGTTAATGGAAGCGGGAGCGAAGTTATCCGTATAGGCTTACTTTCTAGAATAGAATATAAGGAACTGATTATGAATAAATGGATTGCATTTTCTTTCGTATTTGCAAGTCTTGGTTTCGTTAGCCCTCTTTATGCAGATGACACAACGCAGTATTTCCAGAATAAAGCTGCTCAACAAAAAATACCTGAAGCGGATGCTGCATTTCAAAATAAAGATTATCCCAAAGCACTGGAGATTTATAAGCGTTTTGCCGATGGCGGATTGCCCGTGGCTGAATATCAGCTAGCTTATATGTATCAGCATGGCTTCGGTGTAGAGCAAAGCGCACAAACTGCTGCTGCATGGTATATGAAAGCAAGTACACAAGGATTTCCGCAAGCGCAATTTGCGTTGGCTACACTTTATTATTATGGCATTGGTATCGATCAGGGTTTAACTCAGGCAATTACCTTATACACCCAAGCGGCTAAAACGAATGATCCTGCAGCCAACTATATGCTAGGATATTTAAGCCAAAATGGCTTGGGCATGACTAAAGATTTAGCGTTGGCAATTGATTGGTATAGCAAGTCGGCGGCAAAAGGTTTTCCGGCAGCGCAATATAATTTAGGTCTCATGCTTTACAAGGGCGACGGTATCGCTAAGGATTATGCGAAAGCATTTAACTGGTTTAACTTAGCGGCTCAACAAGGATTACCCAAAGCACAGTACATGCTAGGCCTTATGTATAGTCTTGGCCAATCTGTCGCAGTTAATAAAAATCAGGCTTTTTATTGGTATACGCGAGCAGCAGAAAAAGGCTTAGCTGAAGCAGAATATAATTTAGGCGTCATGTTTTTTAATGGTATCGCGACGCCTGTCAATTTAGCTTCTGCAGCAAGCTGGATTAAAAAAGCCACCGATCAAGGAATGCCGCGCGCGCAATATGCAACAGGTTATCTCACTTTCAATGGTGTGGGTTCTCCTAAAGATCCAGCAGCAGCAGTTGAATGGTATCGTAAAGCAGCAGTCCAGAGTTTACCTGATGCACAATTTGCCCTTGGGTATTTATATCATAATGGATTAGGTGTGCCTAAGGATGAACGTCAAGCATTAGCATGGTTCACACAAGCCGCAAAGCAAGGCTCAGCCAATGCACAATACATGACTGGTTTGTTCTATCAACAAGGTTTAGGTGTGCCAAGTGATCCCAAAGCGGCTATTTATTGGTATTCACAAGCAGCACAACAAGGTATGGATAATGCTCAATTGCTGTTAGGTGTGATGTATACGCAATCGCAAGGTGTGGCGCGTGATAACAAAACTGCGTATGCCTGGTTTGATTTAGCATCCACATCAAGCAATAATCAAATTCGAGATTCCGCATTGAAAATGCGTGATGAATTAGCGAAAAACATGTCGCCTGCTGACATAAACGAAGGTAAACAATTATCGCGAACATATTATAGCAAATATGCTCTCCAATCACCGCGCTAGAGGAAAAGTTATAGTGGATAAAAGTAATAAAAGAAATAAGCTCGTCATGTGTATTGCAATTTTGGTGAGTATTGGTGGCATTTTATATGGTTATGATATGGGTGTTATTTCTGGTGCGTTACTTTTCATTAATAACACCATCCCAATGAATGATACAGAAGTAGGATTAATTGTCGGTGCAGTGCTTGGTGGTGGATTGCTTGGAACGTTATTGGCAGGTCCCATCAGCGATCGATTTGGTCGACGATTTTTGATTTTTTTATCGAGTATTATTTTCATAATGGGCGTCATCTCAATTTTATTAGCAAATACGTTTGCTTTATTGCTGTTAGCACGGTTATTACTCGGTGTTGGCGTGGGTGTGGTTGCGGTGGGTGTTCCATTATATGTTGCAGAAATTGTTCCTAGTAAAGATCGTGGTAAATACGTCACATTTTTTCAACTTTTATTGACGTTTGGCATTGTGCTTGCTTATTTTGTTGATTTGCTTTTTACGCCATCCGGAAATTGGCGAGCCATGTTCGCTGTTCTTTTGATTCCCGCAGGTATTTTATTTATCGGCATGTTTTTTTTACCAGAAACACCGCGCTGGTTAATTGCCAATAACCGATTAGAGCAAGCAAAAAAAATTCTTCGTCGAATTCGCCAGTCAGAATCGGAAGTAAATCAAGATATACAAGAAATTCAAACTAGCTTACTAGAAATTCGCAAAGAAACTTGGCGTGAATTATTTTCTCATGAATTACTATTACCATCATTCGTTGCAATTGCGATTGCTATTTTTAATCAGCTCACCGGTATTAATTCGTTTCTGCAGTATGCCCCGTTAATTTTAAAAAATGCTGGAATTAACTCGAACTTTATTTCCATGCTGGGTTCTGCTGGAATTGGCGTGCTTAATTTTTTATTTACAATTATTGCTATTACATTGATTGATACGCTAGGAAGAAGACCGTTATTGTTGATCGGTATTGCTGGCGTGATTTGTTCAGAAATATTTTTAGGTTGGGTTAATTATTATATTCCTCATTCACCGAATGCCGGTATTTTGTCACTGATTGGTTTGCTTTTTTATATTATGTCTTTTGCAATTGGGCCGGGTGTGGTGGTTTGGCTTGCGATCTCTGAGCTTTTTCCTACGCAAATACGCGGAAAAGGTATTGCTGTGTGTTTGTTCTTTAACTCACTGGCATCAACACTGTTAGCAACAATGTTTTTACCTTTGGTCAAGCTCTTGGGAATGGGCCAAACCTATTGGCTATTTGCGTTTTTTACTCTCGGTTATTTTCTCGTCGCTTATTTCTTTCTACCAGAAACCAAAGCGCGTTCTTTGGAAGAAATTCAGCATCATTTTTTTAGAAAACACAAGGAGATTCAAAATAGCATTTTGTAAAAATGCTATCATATAGGTATAGAATTTAAGGATTCAACTATGTTTAGCTCTGAATCTAAGAATGAAAATACTGGAATTGAAATAGCTCGTGCCGCGGCTGAGTTTGTCAAATATGTTTTACCATTTGGAGCTGATAACCGTTGGGAATTTGGCGGTGATCACTTCAAAAGAAATTTTGATGCATCACCTGATGAAATTCATAGCGTACATGTAAAATTAAATAAAGAACTTCGATCTACTAAACGTCCTGCTTCAGCTATTGAAAATATCCTGTTTTTAGCACAAATGGCGATGAAATATGGCGCGGGTAATTGCGAATTACAATCCGCAGTGGCGTCTCTCTTTTTACTTGCTCAAGGAATAAGTAACATCACTAATATCACAGTTGAAGCACATATAAATCCTCGGGGAACTATTAAAAAGCGTGAAGCACATGTTTTTTTGGAATTCAAGATCCCGGGCTCTAATGAAATTACTGTAGTGGATCCTTGGGATGATAATGAAGTTTATACCTATGCTGAAAATGCTCGCGATCATAAACATACCGGCGTACGACAAGGATTAAATAAACCTCCAAAAATAATTTCATTAAGTGAAATACCAATAGATTTTAATAAATGTAAAAAATTGCTGAAAGACTGTATTTTTCAAACGAAAATACTCAATGGAGATGAAAAATACATCGCATTAAAGTTAATGCGAATACCATTATTGGAAGTGTTAGATGATTATAAAGAACAGAGACAATCGGAAATAAATTTAGGTTTATTTGGTGTACCAGGGAAGATTAAAATTAATTGTTGTGAAAAAGTGATTAGCTTTTTAAAAGGCGAGGATAATGTGCATTTTACTAAAGAAGAATATAGCGCATTGACGAGCGGGAGATTAGGAGGAATCGTTTCAGTTTACGCTGATCAATTGCCCGAAAATTTCTTTTTAGATCCTCAAAATGAGAATGGCAAATTGCTAACAAGAAAACCGTAATTAAACCCCAATTAAACGCTTCGCAGCATAATAACCGCCACCGATAAGCGCATGGTTTTGGTTTGCTAAAATTCCCAATGGATAATGCGCACGTTGCGCCAAATAGGCAGGAGAAGCATTAATTCCAGCGTAAAAATTCTCATTATCAAAAACATCCAAATGACTCAGCGCAACGCCACCGGTTATCCAAATTCCGCCATCTGGCATGAAGCCAAGCTGCACTGTGCCAATGAAAAAACCAAGATACCAAGCGAATGCATTGTTTAATTCATTGACTTGTCCGTTGCGCATGGCGATTCCCACTTCTTCTGGCGAACATTTATCTCGATCAGGATATAAAAATTCATAAAGATTAACCATGCCAGGGCCAGAGAGAATTTTTTCAAACGTTAGAGCGGTGCATTTATTTTTTAAAAAAACCATTAATTCTTCATGCAGCTGAATTTTCTCAACAGGGGCAGTAGGCGGTAATAATATTCCAATGTGACCTATTTCATTTTGGCCTAACCAAAATTTTCCATCAGGAAACAAGACACCATCTTTCATGCCTAATCCTGTGCCAAGACCTAAGGCGATACGCCGGCCATACCGATTCATCTCGGCGGAGTTCAAGCGCTTCACATTGTCGGGCTGATCCATAAAAGATGTGAACGTTGCGCAAACTATCGGTGCGTAATCATGTATAACAGCAAAGGGCGGCCACTTTTTTTCTTTGGCAGTTGCTGCAAAATTCATTGGATAAGGATAATTATTTTCGTAAATAAGTGATGTTCCATCATAGTATCCTGCGCCACCAATGCAAATGGCATCGATTTCTGAAAATACAACGTCTAATTTTGCTTCCAGTTGTTCTATCAGATCTGTCAGTGAAGAAGTTTCTTTTAACTTAATAGAACAAGATTTTTGACAGACTAAATCAGCCGTATCGAGATTATATTGTGTGAGTCCAGCGGCACATTTTGTGCCGCCTAAATCGAAAGAAATGATATTTTTTTTCATTGTAATTGCATTGCTATTTTGGGTTGGCCTATCAAGCGTAAAGGTAATCTTTCACGAATGTTTTGTTCGATTTGCTCAAGCGTAATGCCGCGCGTTTCTGGCACTTTATAGTAGCAAAAAATAAAACTGAAACCACACATCACTGCGTAAAGTAAAAATGTCTGACTTGGTCCCAGCGCGTGTAACAGTGTTAAAAAACTTGCAGAAACAACAAAATTCCAAAACCAGCAACTAAATACAGCGACACCCATTGCGATGCCGCGTATTTCGAGTGGAAATATTTCAGAAACCACCAACCAAAGAATAGCGCCCAAACTAAATGCGAAACAGATAATAAAACTGAAAGTGCAACCCATTGCAATCCAGCGTCCCATACTAAATTGCGAACCCGAGTGAAAAACCAGGCTTAAACCAAGCAAGCTTACACACATTCCAACTAAACCGATAAGCAGCAACGGACGTCGTCCTAATTTATCCAAGTACAAAACAGCGAATACAGTTGAAAGAACATTGACTACGCCAATGCCGACTGTTGCTAAAATTGAACTGGATGCATCATGGAAACCCGCCATTTGGAAAATGGTGGGTGCATAATAAATGATAGTGTTGATCCCCGTGACTTGTTGAATAAAACCTAACATTGCACCTAGAAAGAGAACGGGCACAACCCAGGGCGTAAATAATTCACGGAAGCTGGCGCGTTTTCTTTTCAGGCTATTTTGAATTTCATTTATTTCTTGATCGACTTGCTTGGTATTTCTCAAATGTTGCAATGCGTTAATTGCATCCGTTATTTTATTTTGTTTAATCAGCCAGCGTGGGCTTTCTGGTAAAAAGATCATTCCAATACTTAACAAAATAGCAGGTACTAATCCAATACCAAACATCCAGCGCCATGAAGCATCGAAATTGGTGAAAACATAATTAATTATATAAGAACACAAAATTCCTACCGTGATGGCAAGCTGATTAAGAGAAACGAGACCGCCGCGCATGTTATATGGAGCAATTTCGGCGATATAGAGTGGCGCTGTGTAAGAACCTACGCCAATCGCTAAACCAATAATCAATCGCCCTAGCAAAATCCCAGGCACATTTGCGGCAAAAGAAGCAATGGCGGTTCCTGTAATAAATAATCCAGAAATAACCAGCATCAAACGTCGACGTCCAAAATGATCTGCCAGATAGCCACTGCATAATGAAGCTGCCATTGCGCCCAATAATACGCTACTGACAATTAATTCTTTCATTTCGATTGAGAGTACGAAATCTTTTTCAATATAGAGCAATGCACCGGAAATGATTCCAGTATCAAATCCAAATAACAGTCCAGCTAGTGCGGCAATTGCAGAAACAATATAAATAAATGAACGAGAAGGGGTGATGCTCGTTTTCATAAAATATTCCCGAAAAAAATTTAATTTTAATAACATGATTCAGATATGTATACAAGCTTGCGAGGATTACAAAATTTTAAAAATTTTCAGGAAGAGCTTAAATCAATTTCCAATTCACAAGCAATTTGTTGTAACAAATTCTCATCAGGAAAAACATGGCCTTCTAAAAGTGCCCATGCTTGTTGTTTAGGTATGTGTAGCATTTTGCTTAAAATGATAGAACGTTCTCTGATATGAATAGGCGCGCCTATTTCGTCTAGACTTTTATTTAACGCTTCGGCAAATCCTTTCGCGCTTTGTTGTGGCACTGCTATCCTCCTGATGGCATTTTGGGTCTGTAAAAACAGACCCTGTTAATGAGTATACTTAGGGAGGAGGGTATGTCAACGATTTCTGTTAAGTGTCGCGAGTAGCGTGTTTTTAAGTAGCATTGCAACTGTCATAGGTCCAACACCGCCGGGCACTGGTGTTATCCAAGCAGCTTTTTTTCGTGCGCTTTCAAACTCAACATCGCCTGTGATTGTGCCATTACTTAAGCGGTTAATACCAACATCCACCACCGTCGCGCCGGGTTTAATCCAATCACCTTTTACAATGCCTGGCTTTCCAACAGCTGAAACTAAGATATCTGCTTGTCTTACAAAATTGCCGAGGTCTTCTGTAAAGCGATGACAAACTGTAATTGTGCAACCTGCAAGTAATAATTCCAAAGCCATCGGTCGTCCGACGATGTTAGAAGCGCCGATAATAACTGCGTGCCGATTTTTATAAGGCTGATTAATATGATTCAGTAACAACATAATTCCCATGGGTGTGCAGGGGCGCAGAAGAGGGCGGCGTTGTGCCAAGCGTCCTAAATTATAAGGATGAAAACCATCGACATCTTTGTGTGGATCAATGGATTCCAACACTTTTTCATCATCAATATGTTCCGGAAGCGGTAATTGCAGCAAAATACCATCGACAGCGGGATCATTATTTAACTGATGAATTAATTCAATAAGCTCGTTTTCATGAATGGTGACGGGTAAGTGATGATAAATTGATTTTATTCCAGCTTCATCACAGGCCTGTCGTTTATTACGTACATAAATAGCTGAAGCAGGATCTTCGCCAACGAGAATGACAGCGAGTCCAGGCTGTCTTAATCCACGCTGGTTACGTTCAGCAATTTCAGCTGTTATTTCTGTGCGAATTTGTGTTGCAAGTATTTTACCGTTAATTAATTGCGCTTCCATCCGAAGGGTACCAAATATAGAGAGTTATATTAGGATGTGAATTATACAGCAAACAAATGAATTATCATCTCATTAAAAGAAAATGATTTTTCCTGTATTTTAGGAATTGACTGTGATGTAAGCGCCGAGTATTATGCGACCCTTCATTGATGATTTGCAATGAAACGGGGTATAGCGCAGTCTGGTAGCGCGCCTGCTTTGGGAGCAGGATGTCGGGGGTTCGAATCCCTCTACCCCGATTAAATAAAATTGTAGAGTACAAGGCTTTAGAGTGTTCGTAAGTATGTAGCGCCTGTAGCTCATTCGGATAGAGCATCGGCCTTCTAAGCCGAGGGTAACAGGT
>CAZAXX010000007.1:0-49097 GCA_964489265.1 uncultured Coxiellaceae bacterium | reverse complement strand
TTCGATTAGCTTCAAAAGGTCCGCGATCATTTACCTTCACAATAATTTTTTTACCATTACGCAAATTAGTGACTTGGACATAGGTCGGTAACGGCAATGTTTTGTGCGCGGCTGTCATTGCTAACATGTTGTAACGTTCGCCGCTCGAAGTCCGTTGGGCATGGAATTTTGTGCCATACCAGGAAGCAACGCCTTGTTCTTCATAATTTTTACTTGTCGTCATGACATGGTACGTTTTTCCAAACACCCGATAAGAAGCAAGATTGCCATATTTACTCCGCGCTTCGACTTTGGGTGTTGCATCCTTAATGTTGGATACGTCTACATTATAAGAAGGAGGACCATCTTTTCTAACCGTGGAACAAGCAGAGAGCCCTAACAATACGACAATTAAAAGAAGATTCAACATGGATCGTAACTTTATTTTATGCATTATCGGTCTTTCCTTTTAACATTGAAATATAATAACTCAGTTGATAAACCGCCATCGCATATAAATCACTCGGGTTGTAGCGCTTGATGACATCAAAATTAGGATAACCTAGCCAATATTCTCTACCAAAGTAGCCTTGTAACTCAATCAATTTTGTCTTTTGATTGCGCAATGATTGTATCCCATAACCTGCCGGATCGACAATAGTTTGGATATTTTTGCCTTTTAGATCTGTTTTTAAAGCGACCGGCTGATGCGTTTTCCACCCATGTTTTTGATAATAATTGGCAATACTGCCAATCACATCGACTTCATTATTGGATAGGTCAATTTTTGTCCCGCCAGAGAAATTAACCGCATACTGTCGGTAGCTACTCGGCATAAATTGTGGCTGACCAATAGCGCCTGCATAAGAGCCTTTTACTTTCAGAGGATTAAGGTGTTGTTCACGTGCTAATAGCAAGAATTGTTCTAACTCACTACGAAAAAATCCGGCGCGCGGTGAATCACTAAACGCGATGTTAGATAAGGCATCGATCACCCGATAGTCGCCTGTATTGGTACCATATCTTGTTTCGATACCAATGGTTGCGACAATAATGCTGGCAGGTACGCCATATTGTTTTTCTGCTCGTGTTAACGTCTCACGATATTTTTTCCAAAATTCCACACCTTGGCGCACTCGCCATTCATTCACGAATAACATTTGATAGGTGTACCAGGGTTTTTGTTCCAGTGGTGCTTTGATACTTTTCATGACGGCGGGGCGTATTGTTACCGTGCTAAAAAGAGCTGATAATTCAGATGCAATAAAATGATGTTTCTGAGCCATTTTGCGAATAAATCGTTTTACATCGGGTCTATCGGAAAATTTCTCGTCCGCAATAGCGACATGCGAGCAAAGCAAAGATACCCAAAGCAAAATGAAATATCGAATCAGCATTTTCAATCCATAGTTAAGTGGTTAATAATTTTCTGTGTGTCTGGATGGACATCAAAATACCGAAACTTGCCATCAAGGTTATCATGGAAGAACCACCATAACTGACCAAAGGTAGTGGCAATCCCATCACAGGCAAGATGCCAGTCACCATGCCCATATTAATAAAAAATGAAACAAAAAATGTAAGTGTTAAACTGCCTGCCAACAATCTCGAAAAAGTGTCTTGTGCTTTGATAGTAATATAAAGTCCGCGCAAAATAATTGCCATAAATAGAATGACTAAAATCACGCTACCAATGAAACCAAACTCTTCACCGCATACTGCAAAAATAAAATCGGTAGAATGTTCTGGTAAAAAATGTAAGTGAGATTGCGTTCCATTCAACCAGCCTTTACCGAACCAACCGCCAGAACCAATGGCAATTTTGGATTGAATAATGTGATAACCTGCTCCGAGTGGATCACGTTCTGGATTTAAAAATGTGAGTACGCGTTGTTTTTGATAGTCATAAAGTACATACCAAATCATGGGTGCTGCTAATGCGAATAAACCCAGCAAGGTACCAATCAAATACCAACTGAGTCCCGCGAGCAACAACACGCTTCCACCGCTGATAACTAATAAAATAGCGGTACTCAAATCGGGTTGTTTTGCCGTGAGAAGAGCAGGCACTAAAATAATAACGGCTGAAAATAAAATCGTTCTGAAAGTCAGAGGCAAATGAATTCTGTGATAGTGCCATGCTAAAAACATAGGGATCGCCAGCTTCATCATTTCAGAAGGTTGAAAACGAATAAAACCTAAATTAAGCCAACGACCCGCGCCTTTGCCAACATGACCGACCGCCAGCACAGCAATAAGTAAAATAAGTCCTGTTATGTAAACTAAGAACGCCCAGCGTTGATATGTCGTCGGAGGAATTTGGGCAAATACCAGCATCACTACAAACGATAATCCAATTCGCAAAATTTGTTGTTCGACTACCGACATGTTCTGGCTGCTTGCGCTATATAAAATAACCAGACCCAGCATGATTAATAATAAAATGCAGAACAGCAGCGGAACATCAATATGGATATATTGCCAAAAAGAACGGTATCCCGAACTGCTCTCGGGTTTAGTCCATTTGTTTTTCATGGCACTAGTGAATGACATGCGGGGTCGTCTCCCGGGATTGATTGATAACGGTTGGTCTTAATGGAATGGTCACTGGCAATGGGCCAATTAAATAATAATCTAAAATTTTACGTGCAACCGAGCCTGCCGTCTCATCGTTTTCAACCATGACAGCGATTGCAATTTGTGGGTTTTCTACGGGTGCAAATGCAATAAACAAGGTATTGTCACGTAATTTTTCAGGCAACTTACTTTGATCCTCGTGACTTTCATTCACGTTGTAATGTTTGATCGAGTGATTTTGTGCTGTACCCGTTTTTGCTGCGACTGTGTAAGGGCCGATTTTACCAAAATGATAACTAGTCACTTGTGCGGTAACCACCGCTTCCATCGCATTAATAATGATATTCCAATAAGATGGATCATTTAACTTAACAGGTTCGGCAACTGAGGGCGTTTGTATCTCAACTTTTTTTCCGCGTTCTTGCTGCGCAAGCAAAAGATGCGGTATATAACGCACACCATGATTTGCAATCGTGGCCACACCAGCTGCCAGCTGTAACGTTGTCGTCTGCATAAATCCTTGGCCAATACCGGAATTTAATGTGTCGCCTTCATACCATGCAGCGCCTTTGACGCGACGCTTCCAGGCAGGTGATGCAACAACACCGGGTAATTCTTCACCCATATCAATGCCGGATAATTCACCAAAACCAAATTTTTGCAGTATGTGATCAATACGTTGTATCCCCATTTTGTGCGCGAGATCAAAAAAATAGGTGTCGCATGAACTAATGACTGCTTTTGAGATATTCACTGTACCATGACCACCTCGTTTCCAATCATGGAATACATGACTACTTTCGTTTAATTTATACCAGCCAGGATCAAAAATAGTGAAGTAAGGTGAAACGCCAAAATCTAATCCTCCCAGCGCAAGGAATGGTTTAATCGTCGAACCAAATGGATACAAGCCTCGCAACGCGCGATTATAAAGTGGTTTATCCGTGGATTGCTGTAACTTTTGAAAATCCTGATTTGAGATTCCTTCAACAAACATATTAGGATCATAGGTGGGCTCACTCACCAGCGCGAGGATTTGTCCGGTGCTAGGCTGAATTGCAATCACAGCACCTCGGTGACCTGCGAGCGCTTGTTCTGCTGCCGCTTGTAATTTGCTATCAATCGTCAGATAAAGATTTTTGCCAGGTTGCGGCTTAATTCGATTTAATACACGAACTGCTTCACCACTGGCATCATTCTCAGCTTGCTCATAGCCGACCGTGCCATGTAATTCTTCTTCATAATATTTTTCAATGCCTAATTTACCAATATAATTAGTTGCACTGTAATTGATAGGATCAATATCTTTTAATTCATCAATATTGATTCGCCCGACATAGCCTAAAACATGGCTTAAACTGTTGACGAAGGGATAATGTCGTAACAAATGCGCCTTCACCAACACGCCTGGGAAACGATACTGATTTTCAGAGAAACGGGCCACTTCATCTTCCGATAGGCGCAATTTCAAAGTAACTTCGTCAAAACGTCGATGTTGTTTTAGCTGCCGCTGAAATTGCACGATATCATTATCCGAAATAGGAATAATTTTTGCGATTTCCGCGAGCGTCTTCGGCATGCTGGTCACTTTCGAAGGAATCACATCCAAGCTGAATACCGGCACATTTTCGGCGAGTAACACACCGTTGCGATCGTAAATTAAGCCACGAGTCGGTTCTATCGGAACAAGATCAAGCCAGTTTTTTTGTGAAAGCGTAGTGAAATGGGCATGATTAGCCAGCTGCAAATTAGCAAAACGCGCAATCAACAGACCAACCAATATCAGCATGATCACCAAAACGGTGATACAACGCTGACTAATCAGATGAATTTCCTGGACATGATCTTTAATTGCAATACGTTTACGCATGATGACCTATTTATTTATTTGCTAATGAATTCTACTCCGATTAGCTAGGCAAAACCATATTCCACAGTAATCTCAATGGGCACTGTGATACCTGCATTTTTAGCACACAAAGAACCATTAGAATAATGCAAGGCGCTCAATATCACAGAGAGCTCTTGACGCTTACCAAAAGTCGCGCCCAGACCGAACTGATCCTGGAAAGCAAAATGCATGCCTAAATTGTTTCTGCCCAAACGGGTTCTTGATAAATAAGATAAACCAATTCCAAAATTTAAAAAGGGTGAAAAAGAATGTTGCCGCAAAAAATAATATCGCAAAATAGGTGAGACGGCATAAATATTCAGACTATGATTACGATTTGAAGTGGTCGTCCACCAATGACCTGCAAAAACATTATAAAAGTGGTTTGAATTTCCGACCCACCAATGCGCTGCGGAAACATTAAAATAAATCCGCACCTGGTTCCAGATAAGTGCTTTGGGTTGATACCAGGCTGCGATCTGGTAACCGCGTAAATTTTTAGGATCTTTAGCAACGAGAGGGGCGGATAACGCTAAACCTCCTCTTGGGATATCGGCAAATACAGTTGAAACCAGAGCACACAAACTAATGCCAATTAACGAAGACCAAATTCTCAAGAGTGTCATCCTTAACACAAAACTAGAGTAACAAATTACACGATCTCTCTTCACTACGTCCCGCGGCTTGTCCGCGGGATCCAGAATATCTTAGCACGAAGTATTTACCAATTTGCAATATGTAATTTAATAATTCCCATCAATGCATCAATATGATTTTGGCTGTCATTTAAAGCAGAAATATACGTAAATTTTTCGCCACCATTTTCTAAAAATTGTTTTTTACCTAAGATCGCAATCTCGTCCAGCGTCTCTAAGCAATCGACAGCAAATCCAGGGCATACAACTTTAACGTTGGTAATTTTTTTTCGCGGAAGCGTTTGTAATGTCTTGTCGGTATAGGGGCGCAGCCATTCTGCTTTTCCCAAGCGAGATTGGAATGAAATTAAATAATCATCTGGTGTTAATTGCAATTCAGCTGCAATCAGTTGCACCGTGGTTTTACAACGTTCTTCATAAGGATCACCAGCGGTGATATAACGCTTTGGAATTCCGTGAAATGAAAAGAGTAATCGCTCTTGATTCGTCAATTGGATTGATTGACTGATTGCTTTGATATAAAGAGGATTATCTGCATAATCATAAATCATGCGAATTTCCGGGAGATTTCGCCATTTTTTTAATGCATTGGCAACGATATCAAATGTCGACGCAGTCGTTGTTGCCGAGTATTGCGGATAAAGAGGAAATATTAAAATTTTAGTGACATCTTTGTTTCGCAATTCTTCCAGCGCGCTTTTAATCGATGGATTTCCATAATGCATGCCTAATGCAACAGGCATATTTAAATTCTTTTCTAATGATTCAGCAATTTTACGCGAATAATATAAAAGAGGAGAGCCTTGTTCAGTCCAGATTTTTTGATATAACTTTGCTGATTTTTTAGGGCGCGTCTGCAGAATCAATCCATGCAATATTGGCCACCAAACAAGACGCGGAATTTCCACAACGCGTCGATCCGATAAAAATTCTTTTAGATAACGTTTTACCGCTTGTGGTGTTGGTTCATCAGGCGTGCCAATATTACAGAGCAAAACGCCAATTTTACTTTTGATCATATTTGAAACCTAGCGCAGCTAAGCGATCCTTGAGAGCAGGGTGAGTGGAAAACAAATCGGAAAGTGAGCCAGTGCGCTCAATTCCTGCCTGGATGGGATCAAATATATAAGCTTCGCGTCTGACGTTTTCATGTGGCGTTTGCTGATATTGCTGCCCGTAGGTTGCTATATTTGCTTCGTGATCACTGTTAATTTTAAGCAAAGCTGATGCCAGTGGATGATTATCACGAACCAATTGCACTGATCCCGCATCCGCCATAAATTCGCGTGTACGACTGAGATAAAGCAACAATAAAATATTAATAACAGGAATCACGTAACGCAAAATGATAATAATCGTCAGTAATGCATTTCCCGAACGATTTTCTGAATTGCTACGTCGCGAAAAAAGTGCGTTATAAAAAAAGATATCTAATACCATAACGGTTAAGTTTGCCAACACAGATGCCATCAACGTAAGCTTGATATCCATGTGACGAATATGGCTTAATTCATGCGCCATCACAGCTTGCAATTCACTGCGATCTAATTTTTGAATCAAGCCACGCGTAATGGCAACCATTGCTGACTTTTCGCTGTAACCGCTGGCAAACGCATTCATATAATCGGCTTCAATCAAATAAACGCGTGGCATGAAACGCAAACCGGCTGCAATTTTCATTTCTTCTACGACATTATATAACTGTTGCTCGGTGACATTGGCTGCGGTGGTCGGTGTGATTTCACGATATTCCGTGCCAAGCAGCATGAGTTTGTCGTGAAAACTGAATGTAATTAAAAGTGAAACAGCGGCCACGATTAACATGATGATGGTGGCCATCGGAAAAATTTGGAACGAGATCAGTGCCTGAAAAATATCAGGCAGACTGATTTGCTGTCCGTAACGCTCAGCATAAAGAAACATGTCAACTAACATGCCGATCATCGCATAAATCAAAATAAATGCGCCGATGACAAAATACGTTTTTCGGCTGTTACTGCGGATTGTCTTGCGCCAATCCGCTGATTCTTGTTGGAGATTATCGAGAGGCATATTTTTTCCGTTATTACTGTCATTCCCGCGAAGGCGGGAATCCATTGGGATAGTTTCCCGCCTTCGCGGGAATGACACCTTACAATTTAACCGTATAATTTTCCTGTTCCGCCACTTTAGCTTCACTCAACTGCCAGTACGGATAATCAAAATCAAGTTTTGATTTAAATACCCCAACAATCATAGACGTGAAAAATGATTTTTTGGTCGCATTATAATTTTCAACGCTATCGTTAAAAGATTGTTTTGCATATGCCAATTTATTTTCTGTGCTGACGATTTCTTCTTGCAGTTGCATGCAATTTTGATTGGCTTTCAAATCAGGATATTGCTCAAACACTAAATTAATTTTTGAGGCAATTTCAGAAATTTGATTTTCCGCCGCAATACGGCCTTTTTCATCGCCTTTAGATTTGGCCTGTTCAGCTTGACTACGCAGCGCAACAACATCTTTCAATGTGGTTTGCTCATAATCCATATATTTTTTTACAACATTAATTAATGATTCAAATACTTTGAAGCGTCTATCCAATTGAATATCAATTTGTTTCTGATTATTGCGCGCAGCTTCGATCAGAGCAATCAATTGGTTATAGGTAAAAATGATAAACCCAACGATAGCGATCAATACAATTAATATAATGATTCCAGTGCTCATTTTCAGGTGGCTCCTTTATAATGAAGCTCTGATTATATCTAGGAAGAGATTAATATGTCATCAAATACCTTAAATTTGACTCCAGCGCTTTATGAATATTACCAAAGCCATTCCTTACGCGAACCTGAGGTTTTGCAAAAATTACGCGAACAGTCTGATAAAATGAGCATGGGTCACATGCAAATTTCCCCTGAACAAGGGCAATTTATGCGGTTACTTATTGAATTACTGCAGGCAAAAAAGACCTTGGATATTGGGGTATTTACGGGTTATAGCGCATTATCAGTGGCACTTGCTTTACCGCCTGACGGCAAAGTGATTGGGTGTGATATCAATGTGGAATGGACCAAGATCGCGCGTCGATTTTGGGAAATGGCAGGGGTGGCCGATAAAATTGATCTGCGCTTGGCGCCAGCGTTGGAAACGCTGCAAACATTGATTGATGGTGGCGAAGCTGGCACGTTTGATTTTGCTTTCATCGATGCCGATAAGTTGAATTATCTTGAGTATTATGAAAAAGCATTAATATTAATTCGGGCTGGTGGTTTAATTGCAATTGATAATGTGTTGTGGAGTGGGGATGTTGCTGACCCGGCTATTGATGATAAAAATACTCAGGCCATTCGTGAAGTAAATGAAACCGTACTGCATGATGAGCGCGTGACGATTAGCATGTTGCCTATTGGTGATGGGTTGACTTTAGCAAGAAAAAGATAGTACTGCCATGCCAGCTAAAAACACGCTGGCATGACAACTCCAAACTTTATCTCTGTCCTAGAGCTAACGTATTAACCTTAACTGCCAGATTGCTAACAGTTTCGGTTTTATTAACAGGAAGATCAAATAAAGATGGCGAGCTCTGTAATTGTTTAAGCCATGCCTCAATCACTTGCGCATGTAATTGCTGTATTTGCAACTCAGCACTGTTAGCTTGTGAAGTCGATTGCAGACTTTGTGCATGGGTCAATAATGTAGCTTGATAAGCCTCTGCTTTATTTTTTAATTCGGAAATTTGTTCTTTTAGATCAGAACTCTCTACTTTGTCTTTAAAACTACGATACTCATCCACAGCACAGTCGAGCTCAGAGTTTACTATTTGAATGCCGTCATTATAAGCATTTATCGCAGTTATAAGAATGTGTAATTTCGAGAAACTTGCTGGCGTGGCAAAAACAGTCGTGAAGTATATTCGATTATCAGTACCAACAAATGGTACTCTGCTTTCTCCAATGTCTTTGTGCAGATCTGCAATTTTATTCCAATCGAGTATTAATTGGGAAGGAATAGGCGTTTCTTTCGCTTCTCTATTTTTTTTAGTTTGGAGATATTTTTTCGCACAGGTTGTATAGTGTGCATCAACCAAACTAGGTTCTTTGATGCGAGCTAGGATCTCCGTTTCAATGACTTCAATTTTATTTTTTAATGCGGAATGAATTGTTTGTGAGTCTTCAAGACATTGCTTAACCGCTGCGTCATATCGTTCTAACATGGTTTTCAATTGATTTGCAACGTCAGTGCCGGATGACAAGGTGCTTAAACGCATTTTTAATTTTTCATAATGCGGACGTTTTTGTTCCACCAATGTGTGGAATCCTAAAAGATCTGATAGTGTCTTCTTTACACTATTCAAATCCGGGAATATTCTATTTTTATCAAGCTGATTAGATTGGGTGAACCCATATAGAGTATAGTTATCGAGACTCACTCCATCTTCAGTTAATCTAGGAACCCCGAGTGTTACTGCTGCAATAACCAATTCGCCAATGTCTTTTAGAAGAACTTCGATTGTATCTGTAGCACTTGCTTCTCTAGTATTCATTTCGTTTGTCATCCATCACTATTTATCAAGCTTATTTAACAAATAATCCACCCATAACACACTCAATTTCTCTTGCAATCGATTTTGCACTTGTCGTTCATCCACGTTATCAAAATCAATTAACTCAAGCGGTTGATCTTGCCAAGAGCACGCAAATACTGCTTTAGTTCGTTTCCCCGTTTCTGGATCAATTTGCCATTGCAAACATTGCGCGCAAACACCTTTTAGCATGCATTGCATCGTACTATAGACCGAACCAAAGACAAGAGGATTTTTCACAAAAATATCTTTTAAAACGGTGTGACGCGCTTCCTGGAAACGGCGTAAAAAATTTGTATCGCCAATTAAATAAATTCGATCAACATCGCTAAGTGAAATTTCCGCTTTATAATGCAAGAGAGTTTCCAGAAAATCTTTAGTCCAAATAACTAAACTCGCTGCTTGCTCAATCGTATCTCGACAATAGATTTCACTTTCATCTTTGAAATTGCCTATGTAGATAACCCGATTATTTGCCTGCAATAACGCTGGGCCATACGATTCCAAAAGAGCCAAGCTCAATTGATTACCTATAATCAGAACCGTTTCATGTTCTTTCGCAACTTTTGCTCGTACACCAGTCGGACCCATGAGTGACACAGGGTCATTTACTTTCAGTGTTGCACATAATTTCGAGCTCGCGCCATTTTCTATTACGATAAACTTAAGTGTTCCTTGTTGATGATCGCATCCTGCAGCAACTAGCGCTAACGGCTCCATTTGTAACGTCGTATTTTGAATACGCGGCGCAAATGTTTCATAATTTTGTAACCGATAAAATTGCCCAGGTTGAAAATGTTTTGCTGCAAGTGGCGCTTGAATTATTAATTCAATAACGTTTTCTGCGCGTCTTTGCACACTCGTCACTTTCGCGTTAAATAAGTGCCGCATTTTTTCTGCAAATGCTTGATATTCAGTTTCATCACCTAATTGACCTAATTTATCACTTAATACAGCTAAAATTTTCGGGTAAGTTTTCATTCCAGACGCAATTGCTTTTACAACGCTGCCATGAAAAACAGGATGTGTATCACCAATCAAACTAACGCGTTTATCATGTTTATGATAAGACGTGAATGGGCCAAATTGCGGATCTTTGCAATGCTCGACGCCATGTGCAACAACTAACTCATCATCCATGTCTTCATAATGTTGATATTGCAAACCGACTCGCGTAAAAGTTCCACGATGCTCGAATTCATAAGCCGTATTGGGTTGTGTACCTGTCGCAACAAAAATAGAACGCGCAGGAATGGCAATATCCTCTTGCAGTGTTTCCCATTCAGTTTCATTTTTACGAACACGACGATGACAAATTAATGTTTCCGCATACCCAAATTGATTTAAATCAACAGCAGCAGGTTCCAGCATTTCTCGATAATAAATTCCTTCCTCAAACGCTTTTTGCAATTCTTCGTGATTGTAAATATAAGCAGGGGATTCTTGCATAGTGCGTCGATACACAATCGTGACGCCGCCCCATTGTCGGATCAATTTAATGAAATTAGGCGCTGTGTTGTTTGCTTTAGCGCGCTCACGTTCTTTGCGAACTGCTTTACCGTGCGCAAGAAATTCATCAAGAATTTCCATGGAAGCTGGATCCAATTCATTTTGAACCGCATCTTCGCCTAAAATTTCGTAACGCGTAAGAATTTTTTCAACTTGAGCAATATAGTAAGCTTGCACTTCAGTTGCCGTATCGACACCGGTTAAACCACCACCAATTACAACAGCAGGCAATCGAATTTGTAAATTGGTGAGGCTCGTTGCTTTTGCTGCATTACCTAATTGCAATGCCATCAAAAAATCATTTGCTTGACGCATGCCTGGCGCCAAGCTGCCTGGAATGGAAAGTGGTTTTGGCAATCCCGCACCGACTGCCACAACAAAATGATCAAAGCCCATTTCCCACGCATCTGAAACCAGCACGGTACCGCCAAAACGAGCACTACCAAACACTTGAAAATAAGGCCTGCGCATCAAGCTCAGATAAATTAATTTAAGAAAATTTTTATCCCAACGAACGGTAATCCCATATTCAGCAACGCCACCAAAACCTGCCATTAATCTTTCATCTAATGATTCTGTGATGTCAGCAAATTGATAAATCGGTTCGCTGATTAATTTTTCTGGCAAGGGTTCTATTTTCAACCCATCAAAACCTACCACCGCAAAACCTTCTAGCAACAAATGATGGGCGAGGGTAAAACCAGCAGGTCCCATGCCAGCAATCATCACTTTTAAATTATTATACGGTTTCATCACCCATTGTTTTTGCCGCAACGGATTCCAGCGCGTGAGCAAATCATAAATTTCCACACCCCACGGTAAATTCAAAACATCTAGCAGAACACGCGTTTCAATTTCAGGCGTGTTAACCGGATCCTGTTTTTGATAAATGCAGGCTTTCATGCAATCATTACATATGCGATGGCCTGTCGCAGGGCACATGGGATTATCAACCATGACCATGGCAAGTGCAGCCAGTGTGCGTCCATCACGTTTTAAAAATTGCATTTCAGAAATTTTTTCTTCCAGCGGACAACCCGTCATCGTGATATCGAGCGGATTCTTTTTTAAGCCGAGTTCTGGATCTGCTTTTTTGACAGGAAATCCTTTCGAACAAAAATCACCTTCATTCTCGTGACAAAACACACAATAATTTACTTCATCTTGCACTTCACGCGCAGTCATGCGTGGATCTGTTAATTTGAATCCATCACGTAAAAAAAGATCAGCCTCCACACCAGCTAAACGTCCTGAGTTATCAGAAGTGCATTTAACCAGATTTGCATAATCAATTCGTTCGGGAAGATGAAAACTACTCCAGTGCAACACGGCTTGTTGTCCTTCGACGGTATTCATCGCACGCACACACCAGTCAGTCAGCTTTTCTATTTCTGTGTTGAATTGCGTAGGATTCGCTATAAGCTGATTTGCAAATAAACCGACTGCAAGTTCTTTATCGCTGGTTTGTAATGGAAATTTTTTTAATTCCAGATTTAGCCAATTATCCAACTCACTAAATGAAGATAAATGATCCGCATTCGATAATTGTTTTTTTGCACGCCGCAACACAAAGAATTTTTTAAATGCTGAAATTGGATTGTTTGAAATTGTTTTTGCTTCAGCTTCTGCAGCTGCATCTTCAATGTTAAATAACTGAATGAGAAAATATTCGAGCTCAGATGCTAATAGTATCAATAACTCACTGGTTTGCAGCGCAGTGAATGCTTGCGTTTCATCACGATATGCTAAGAGTTGGGCGCAGAGATCCGCGCTCAAGGTAGCTAAGAAAAGTTGGTCAAGACGTTGCAATCCTTCGCTATGAAATAATTCTGCAAAAGTAAAGCCGTCTAAATTGAGTGAAGGTTTAAGTGTCATTTTTCAAATTATAACAGGGATTTTAGCCATCTTTGATAATTATTTTTTGTAATTCATCCAGATCCTCAATCACAGACAAACACATCGTCCCTTTGCAGACATAAGCACACACATCGCCAGTCGGCACCTTGTCTTTAAGCCCGGCGGGCAGATCAGATTCCGAAGAAGGGATATTAAATACCAGGGATTTTCCCTGTTCTTTGCATACTTGCCGCCAACCGTTCGAGTTCTTTTCCAAGCCGCGAATAACGATAATATTCGAGGGATTTCGCTGTTCTTTTAATGCGAGTAATAAACTACAATGATCGGCCGGAAATTTAGCTAGCAGCAGAGAACCAGCCTTTAGTGTTTGTTCAGCAGCATCCAGATAGCGAGTTTCACCCAGTAAATAACCCAACTGAAGAAGCGCACGTGCAGCAATGCCATTACCAGCAGGAATGGCTTCATCCATCATTATCTTTGGACGATAGAGGGTAATTTCTTCCGTGTCCGCCGTAAAATAAAAACCGCCTCGTGTCGCGTCAGTGAAATGCGCCAGCATATACTCAGCAAGCTCGATCGCAAATTGCAAATCCTCAGTGCGCCAGGAAATTTGTAATAAAGTAATTAATGCATCGAGCAAATAAGCATAATCATCAAGATAAGCGGATAAATGCGCTTTTTTATCTTTACTACTCGCAAACAACATTTTATTTTTCCATAAATGTTGCCGGATATAATTTAATGCTTGTCGCGCAGAGTCAAGATAACGTGGTTCATCTAACAAATCACTCGCGAGCGCCATCCCTTTTATCATTAAACCATTCCATGCGGTCAAAATTTTTCGATCGCAAGCGGGCGCAATTTTTTTCTGACGTGCAGCGACTAATTTTTCTTTTGCAGAAACCCACTGTAGCTTGGCTTCTTCAAGCGAAAGACCAAGACGCAGCGCAACTGATTGCAGATCTCGCGCCACGTACAAATGCCATTGACCTTCAAAGTTGGGTGGATGATCTAAACCATAATAAAGACAAATCAATTTATATTCTGAATGGGTTAGAAGATGTTCTATTTCAGTTTTTTTCCAAATATAAAATAAACCCTCATGTCCTTCCGAATCAGCATCTAAGCTCGAATAATACCCGCCAGCTGGTGATTGCACTTTTTGTATAGCCCAATCTGCAACACCACGCGCAATCGTTGCAAAAAAAGAATTTTTTTCTTGTACCGACGCTTCTGCATATAACGCAAGTAACAATCCATTGTCATATAACATTTTTTCAAAATGAGGAATTCGCCATTTTTCATCTACCGTATAACGAAAAAATCCACTTTCTAGTTGATCATAAATTCCGCCTTGCGCCATCGACGTCAATGCTTTTGCTGCGAGTAGAGGATTCGTCTCCAACAAAAATTTTAGCATCGTAGGATGTGGAAATTTCGGCGCAAGACCGAAACCACCGTTGGTATGATCGAAGTTACGCACGAGCAGAGTGAGTGCTAATGTAAATATTTCTTGATTCACAATTTCATTCTTTTCAGAACTAGCTTGATGAACGAGCAGTTTGGAAAGCTCATTATTTTGTTGCTTGATACTTGCAAAATTATTTTTATAAATTTCTGCAATCGTGAGTAATATTTCTTTAAATGCAGGCAAATTATATTTTGCTTCGCGCGGAAAATACGTGCCGCTAAAAAAAGGAGTTAAATCATCAGGCGCTAAAAATAATGTTAATGGCCAACCACCTTGCCGTTGCGTTAAAAAATAATTTGCAGTCTGATAAATTTTATCAAGATCAGGACGTTCTTCACGATCCACTTTGATATTAATAAAATAGCGATTCATGATTTCTGCCGTCTTGTCATCCTCAAAAGATTCATGCGCCATCACATGACACCAATGACAGGCTGCATAACCAATTGATAATAGGATAGGTTTGTGTTGATCACGCGCTAATTGAATTGCTGTATTTCCCCAGGGATACCAATCCACCGGATTATTCGCATGTTGCTCTAGATAAGGGCTTATTTCTCCAGCTAACTGATTAATTTTTTTCATTATATTCAACCCTACAGTAGAAAAATCATTATTATGCAAAAGCTTATTTTAGGTTATTTCCCTTGACAGCCGCAATTACCGGGGCTTAATCTGCTGGTGTTTTTTATTACTTAGGAAACGATAACATGAAAAGAAAAGTACTTATTGCACTTGCTGCAACTCAGTTAGCTTTATTTAGTTCATTTGCTCACGCAGATATCGTGTTTTCTGTATCACCTGATGTATGTAGTAACTTAGGCGGCGGTTGGAGTGGCGACGGAAGCATTTCAGCGTTAAGTGGAATTGTTAAATGTAATTATACTGGAAATGCAACCATACCTGATCAATCGGATTATCATAGCTTTAGTATGCATGTTTTACTGAAGAAAATCTCAGGCTCCAAAATTTGCCCTGCAACGGAAGATTTAACATTGGTGGGTGCTTGTAATGCAGGCTCTCTCACCTTAAAAACAACTGATGCCAATTTATCGGGTAACCTAGACTCCCCGACACATGGCACGGTCAACGGCACTATTACTGTTGAGAAAATCAACGTAAAAGCCAACATGGAAATACGTAAGCCTTAAGCATCATACTGGGCATAGTTCTCTATGCCCATTTCACTTGAATTCTTTATTTCCGCCCATATAATTCAAAGCACTAAATTACCCGGAGAAAAACAAGTGACCACTCATCCACAACAAGAAACCTTAAGCTTTCAAGCCGAAGTCAAACAACTCTTGCATTTGGTCGTGCATTCCCTGTATAGCAATAAAGAAATATTCTTGCGTGAATTAATTTCTAACGCATCTGACGCTGCAGATAAACTGCGTTTTGAAGCAATGTCTGATTCAGCACTTTATGAAACAGATGCTGAACTGAAAGTATTTGTCAGTTTTGATGAAGCAGCGCGAACCATTACCATCCGTGATAACGGCATAGGCATGAATCGTGATGAAGTGATCGAAAATTTAGGAACGATAGCAAAATCGGGTACTCGCGATTTCCTCGCACAATTAACTGGCGATCAAAAAAACGATGCGCACTTGATTGGTCAATTTGGCGTAGGTTTTTATTCCGCATTTATTGTAGCTGACAAAGTAACCGTAACAACGCGACGTGCGGGATTAACAACAGAACATGGCGTACGCTGGGAATCCAGTGGAGCGGGTGATTATACAATTGCAAATGTAGAGAAATTAACACGCGGCACAGAAATTACCTTGCACCTTAAAGAAGGTGAAAATGATTTCCTAAATGATTGGCGGTTACGTAGTGTCATAACCAAATATTCAGATCATATTAATTTACCTATTTTCATGCATAAATTGTCTGAAGAAGGTAAAACGCAAGATGAGTGGGACGTAATTAATCGCGCAACTGCACTTTGGACTTTGCCAAAAAGTTCTATCACTGACGAACAATATAAAGAACTTTACAAACATATTGCCCATGATTTCGAAGATCCATTGATGTGGGCGCACAATCAAGTTGAAGGCGGAAATTTAGATTACATCAGTTTACTTTACATTCCTGCCCGTGCTCCGCTTGATCTTTGGCAGCGTGATCGTCAACACGGTTTAAAATTATATGTGCAACGTGTGTTTATCATGGATCAAGTCGAACAATTTATTCCGCATTATTTACGTTTTATTCGCGGAATTGTGGACACCAATGCACTACCATTAAATATTTCGCGTGAAATTCTGCAAGATAATCCAGTCATTCCACGCTTACGCAGCGCATTAGTCAAACGCACATTGGATATGCTAGATAAACTCGCTGCTGATGAACCTGAAAAATATGCTACATTTTGGCAGCACTTTGGTAATGCACTCAAAGAAGGTCCTGCTGAAGATTTTGCTAATCGTGATCGCGTGGCAAAACTATTGCGATTCTCAACGACCCATAATGATCTACCGTCGCAGACAGTTTCATTCGATGATTATGTGAAACGCATGAAGCCTGAGCAAAAGAAAATTTATTATATTACCGCAGAAAATTTCAACACGGCAAAATCCAGTCCGCACTTGGAAATTTTCCGCAAAAAAGGTGTGGAAGTTATCTTATTGCATGATCGTATCGACGAATGGTTGGTCAGTCACTTAACTGAATTTGATAAAAAACCACTTCAATCAGTTGCGAAAGGGGATGTGTCACTCGATGAAATTGTGACTGCTGATGACAAAACTGAAAAAGAACAATTACAGAAAAAAGAAGAACAATTTAAATCTGAATTTGATGATGTCATTAAACAGGTTAAGACTGTGCTGGGCGATCAAGTCAAAGAAGTTCGTTTATCGCATCGCTTAACCAGTTCTCCCGCCTGTCTTGTAGTGGATGATCAGGAAATGGGAAGTCAATTACAACGATTACTCAAAGCAGCAGGACAAGATGTTCAAGAAGTAAAACCTATTTTTGAATTGAATCCTGAACATCAATTAGTAAATCGCTTGAAAACCGAAAAAAATAATGACCGCTTCCAAGAGTGGGCACATATTCTGTTTGATCAAGCTGTTTTGGCCGAGGGTGGCCAACTCAAAGATCCTGCAACTTTCGTACAACGAATGAATAAGTTATTGTTAGAAATAGCTTAAAAATTTAGGAGATAATCATGTTAATTGGTGTGCCGAAAGAAATTAAAAACAATGAATATCGAGTTGGTCTGGTACCAAGTAGCGTTAGAGAATTAACTGCAAATGGTCATCAAGTGATTGTGCAAAGTGGTGCGGGCGCTGGAATCGGCATTGATAATGCCGCATTCGAGCAAGCTGGTGCGACGATTGTGAGTACTGCAGCAGAAATTTTTCAAGTTGCAGATATGATTATTAAAGTCAAAGAGCCGCAGTTAGAAGAATGTAAATTGTTACGCGAAGATCAAGTCCTATTTACTTATCTTCATCTTGCTCCAGATCCTGAACAAGCGCGTTTATTGCAAGAATCTGGCTGTATCGCAATCGCTTATGAAACTGTTACCAATAAAAATGGTGGCTTACCACTTTTATCACCGATGAGTGAAGTCGCAGGACGCATGTCCATTCAAGCGGGAGCTAATTGTTTGGAAGTAGCGAATGGCGGGAGTGGAATATTATTAGGTGGCGTTCCCGGTGTTGCACCAGCCAAAGTAGTTGTACTCGGCGGCGGCGTGGTTGGCACCAATGCGGTTCGCATGGGCATAGGAATGGGCGCACATGTCGTTGTGATTGATCGCTCCATCGATCGTCTGTATCAACTTGATCTGCAATTTGGCTCGAAGATTGTAACTATTTATTCGACAACCGATTCAATTGAACGACATGTCACATCCGCTGATTTAGTTATTGGCGCAGTGCTTGTTCCAGGCGGTTCGGCACCTAAACTTGTCACAAAAGATATGTTGAGTCGTATGCGTCCTGGCTCTGTGATTGTTGACGTATCCATTGATCAAGGCGGCTGTTTTGAAACAAGTCGTCCAACGACACATCAAAATCCAACTTATATTATGGATGGCGTTGTGCATTATTGCGTTTCAAACATGCCGGGCGGTGTGCCGCGTACTTCTACATTTGCATTAAATAATGCGACATTACCATTTGTTCTTGCGCTCGCAAATTATGGTTACAAACAGGCGTTGGCCCAAGATATCCATTTGTTAAATGGTTTGAATGTTTGTAAAGGGCGTTTAACTCACAAAGCGGTTGCAAGTGCTCTGCAGCAAGAATATACGCCAGCAGAAGTTATGATTGCGATATAGAGGATTTCCCATGCTAAATTGCTTCACTACACAACATAGCAAAAATGCGATATCAATTTCTGTTATCACACCCAATGATTTTCCAGCATGGCTCGCACGCCAAACGTCTTTCGTTAAAAATTGGATTTCTTCAACGGGTTTTAAAGCAGAAGCAGGCAGCCTATGTTTACTGCCAGATGACGCAGGAAAATTAACCCAGGTCATCGTAGGTGCTGTTGATAAAGAAAATTTTTGGTGTGTTGGAAATTTATCAACAACTCTTCCTGAAGGACAATACATTTTTGATCACTCAGAAATAAACTACACTGATTTTGCAATAGCATGGGGCCTTGGTGCATATCAATTTGCTCAATATAAAAAATTTAATAAAACCCCAGCGCAACTTGTACTACCAGAAAATTGCGATATTGAATTAATCAGCAATATAGTTGAATCAATTTATCTCGTGCGTGATTTAATTAACACACCAACCGATGACATGGGTCCAAGTGAATTAGCGCAAGCCACCGAAAATTTAGCGAAACAATATCAAGCTAAAATGAATCAAGTGATTGGCGCTGATTTATTAAAAAATAATTATCCTGCCATTCACACAGTAGGACGTGCCAGTGATGATGAGCCACGCTTGCTGGATTTGCGCTGGGGAAACAACCAACATCCTAAGGTAACTTTAGTTGGCAAAGGTGTTTGTTTCGACACAGGTGGTCTAGATATAAAAAATTCTGCTGGCATGTTATTAATGAAAAAAGACATGGCGGGTGCTGCGCATGTGCTTGGTTTAGCACGAATGATTATGCAGGCAAACTTACCGATTAATCTTCGCGTATTAATTCCAGCTGTTGAAAATGCTATATCCGGAAATGCGTATCGACCCGGTGATATCATCAAGAGTCGCAAAGGATTAACGATTGAAATCGGTAACACCGATGCAGAAGGTCGTGTTGTGTTAGCGGATGCATTGACTGAAGCAGCCAGTGAAAATCCTGATTTGCTCATTGATATGAGCACACTGACCGGTGCGGCAAGAATTGCAGTGGGTACGGATTTATCGGCGATGTTTGCGAATAATGATCTGGTTGCGAATGAAGTGATTCAGCATGGCAATCAAAAACAAGATCCTATTTGGCGATTGCCGTTATATGCGGCTTATCGTGAGGCGTTAAATAGCCCAATTGCAGATATTAATAATTCAACTCCAGATTCTTATGCTGGCGCAATTACTGCCGCATTATTTTTAAAAGAATTTGTTTCAGATGATATTCCATGGTTGCACTTTGATATCATGGCGTGGAATTTGAAATCTCGTCCGGGTCGTCCGCAGGGTGGGGAAGCGATGGCGTTGCGTGCGCTATTTAGTTATCTTGCGGGACGTTATAATTAATTTGTAGACGCAGCCGCGGCTGCGTCTAATCAACCTCGCCCTGAAGGAAAGTTTATCTCTTTCCTGGCGATCTATATCGCGTGTTATCAGCCGCCTGATGATCACGCTTACTTTCAACATCACGCTCACAACAAATTAAATCGATGCAAGCATCCGATGCATCAATACATTTATCAGCACAATGTTTTGAAACCAAAGCTAGTTATGCTATATTTCAGCCATTTAAAATAAGGGACTATTACTATGAAACTACAATCAGTTATCAAGTTACTCGTATTCGCTGTCACCACAACTGGAACAACTCTCACGAAAGCTTCCTTGTTGGAAAAAACAGATCAATATAGTTTTAAAGATCACAACGGACGAGTGATTGATTATCCTTGCAGTCATGGCGGCGAACCATTAGTTATTTATTCATCTGTTGATGGGCGCGATATTTCATCAAAAGCAACTTTACTTCCTGTTTATATAAAAGATGGCTATCAAGCGTCTCCAATCAGCATTCCTGATTATGAAATGAGTGAGTCAGTATCACTGAAAAATTTAATCATACAAACCATTAATCCAGCCTTTGGCTATGTTACCTTTGATTTGTCACGGACAGATGGCGCTGATTTTTATGTAGATACAGCTAATTTTCCGATAGTCGATACGGATGCAGGTAAAGAAGGCGATCAACAAAAATATGTCAGCATTTTCAATGTCATGATCAACAATTCAGATGATGTGTATGCTCGCATTGCTTTCCCCACTTATAATTATAATTTTGATGAATCAGCTGGTTTATATGTTTATAGTTATGTAAATGAAATCAAAGCTAACATTGCAAGCTGGAATCAAAATAGCAAATGGACCAATGGCGTGCTGGGACGTAATTTATCCAATATCCCTTATCGGTATTCGTTTGAGAAAGTCGAAGATGGTGGAAGAACCTACTACGATGGATTTGGTTTCTGGATTTGTGGGTCGGATAAAAAACAGGATAATCGCACAATCGGCAAACAAAAATATTACGTGGATAAAATTAAAAAATGAACTTGCCGCATGAGATAGCAGATGCGATTCTTAAAAGTTTTCCTGGCGATATTGACTCTATGTCTGTCGCTGATATTGGAAAACAGCAATGGAATCTCTTAAATGGCGCTGTGCCGATGCCAGCTGCTATCCTCTTAAATAGCGCATTGGAAAACAATGTGCGTTGGATGCGCGATTTTTTAAACTATACGAAAATAAGTTTTGCACCGCATGGAAAAACAACATTATCGCCTCAGTTATTCCAACGACAAACAAGAGACGGTGCCTGGGGAATTACAGTTGCTACATTTCAACAAGCCTATCTTTGCTGGCGAGCGGGAATTAAAACGATATTGCTCGCGAATCAATTAATTGATCGTGCATCAATTCAAGGTATTTTAACGCTACTACGAAAAGATCCTGAGTTAAAATTTTATTGCCTGGTGGATTCTGTTGCTGGTTGTGAGCTACTGGCGAGTGCTGCTAAAAATACACCGATCAATGTATTAATAGAAATAGGATTTAATGGTGGTCGCGCAGGTTGCCGAAGCCTGGAAGAAACACTGGCTGTTGCAAAAGCGATTACTGATTCAGCAACATTAAAATTATCCGGCATCGAATGTTATGAAGGAACACTTGTTAGCAAAGATCATCAAAATGATATAGAAGAAGTTAAGCAGCTTTTAACGAACATGATGGATGTCGCAAAATTATGCGATGAGAAAAATTATTTTTCTGCTTCAGACGAAATTATTTTAACTGCAGGTGGCTCAAGTTATTTTGATCTAGTCGCGACGTATTTAACAAAAATAAAGTTGAGCAAACCAACCCGAGTTGTGATGCGTAGCGGTTGTTATCTAACGCACGATGCGAAATTTCAAAATGGTTTATTTGAATTTATGACTCAGCGATTCCCTGAGGCTTTCCCAATTAAAAATAAATTTCTTCCTGCACTTGAAGTTTGGTCAACTGTATTGTCACGACCTGAGCCCGAGCTTGCGATATTATCATTCGGAAAACGTGATGCATCCTATGATATAGATTTACCGATTCCACAAAAATGGTTTCAATCGGGCTTACATACCTTGCCAGTAAAAGTATCCGATGCTTGGCAAATCACAAAATTAAATGATCAACATGCCTATCTTAAAATACCTAACAATGCAAAAATTGCTGTCGGTGATTTAGTTGGCTGTGGTATTTCGCATGCGTGCACCACATTTGATAAATGGCAATTACTATATCTAGTGGATGATGCATATACTATCATTGATGCGATTAAAACATATTTTTAGGAAAAATAAGTTATGCATAATATAAAAAACGAAGTGACAACAGCACTACAACGAATTCGTCCCTATGTTCGTGAAACACCACTCGATTACTCAATCGCCTTAAGCAAAATGACCGCGACAAATGTTTATCTTAAATGTGAAAACTTACAATATACCGGCGCCTTCAAAGTTCGTGGTGCGTTTAATAAATTACTTTCGTTAACGCCAGAAGAGCGCTCACAAGGTGTTGTCACAGCTTCATCCGGTAATCATGGCGCGGCAGTTGCATTTGGTTTACATACATTGCGTATTCCTGGCATGGTATTTGTTCCTGAAAATGCGTCGTCAACCAAGGTTGATAACATTCGTAACTATAATGTTCCACTTGAATTTTATGGAACTGATTGCATGCAAACAGAATTGCATGCGCGTGAATTAGCAACCAAAGAAAATAAAATTTATATTTCACCTTATAATGATATTCAAGTCATAGGCGGACAAGGAACTGTTGCATTCGAGATTTCACAACAATTAAAACAAGTCGATGTGATTTTAGTTCCAATTGGTGGCGGTGGTTTAATTGCAGGAATTGCTGGGTATATCAAAGCACTTTCACCGAATACAAAAGTAATTGGTTGTTTACCAGAAAATTCACCGGTCATGGCCGAATCAATTAAAGCAAATAAAATTGTCGACATGCAAACCTTGCCAACACTTTCGGATGCAACGGCCGGCGGCATCGAACCTGATGCAATCACTTTTGAACTTTGCAAAAAATATGTTGATGATTACATTTTAGTTTCTGAAGATGAAATCAAAAATGCAATTGTTACTCTGATAAAAACACAGCATTTATTAATCGAAGGTGCGGCAGGTGTTGCTTTGGCATCACTGTTAAAATGCGCCAAACAATTTCAAGGTAAAAATTGTGTGGTTGTTTTAAGTGGTGGAAATATTAGTTTAGAAACATTAGGGTCTGTCATATCAAAGTAGAAGCTAAGCTAAACCTCTTTGAAAAAGACTCATTTGTTTAGCGATCTCTTTTGCAACCAGCTCCGTCCGTGTTTTCAGCAGCATCACATCTTCTCGCTTGATCTCAGGATGTTTTTTGCAAAGATCTTCCCAGCACGCATTGGAAATATACTCTTCCGCTGTACTGCATCGTTTACTTGTTAATTCCTTGCGAACCTCTATGAGCGCTGCTTTCTTGCAAGCAATGTTACTCAATACTTGTCTTGTCATTAGAGGCGCTACTTTGTATAACACCGACCATTTATTTGGTGAAACCTCATCCTCTGTTCCCGGCAATCGATACAAACTTCCATAGACTGCCTTACTGACATCAGCATTGTTTTTCGATGCTAATAAAACTAACTTATCGACATAAGGTCCCAAGGCACAATTCTTCTGTTCTTTTTCAAACTTCGGATTGCAAATCCATTCTGAAATACCGTATTTGCCAAAATAGCCTTGATAGATAGTCGCTCCATCACCCGGAAGTACTAATAAGCAATAGGAATGAGTATTGATTTCTTTTACTATCTTTTCATCTGATAGCCGCGCTTTTGCAATTTCTTCTCGATAAATTTCGACTCTCACAAGCACAGGATCTGTCTTACTCACAGCGGATATCGCATCAAGAAGATCACTACTTTTTTCTAATCTAGCGAATTTTTGTTCTTCAAATGCTTCTGCGTTTTTTCCCAAAATAATTTCACAAAAACGACTTGACTCAGCGCCACAGGATTCTTGTGCGCCAGCGGATGATGTAATCGTTGCTTGTACCCGCGACAGAAGACCTTCATCAGCACTTGAAAGAGTCGGTTTTTTTGCAATTCGTATAAGCTCTTTTAATTCGACTCCCATCCCAATTTCTAGTTGGAGAGGGACGAGACCTTGAGCAGTTTGACAACGTAATTCTAAATTATCACAATCAGTCAATGTAGCTAACCCATTCTCTAAAGCAAATTTTTCCATAGCGATAAACGCTGTGTTAATTTCTTGTGGGTTCACTGTAAAATGAAGTGCAACAACAGAAGAGGGTTCTTCAGTGTCAGGCTGTTGAAGTGATAACTCGAGAGCGGCTGCTAAGTCCTCTTCTGAAAATAGTTCTTCTTCCTCTAACCCAGGCGGTATTTCAAAATTAGCTCTTTGACTCATAACAGAAGCAACCTCGAATTGAGCATTTTTGTATATTTTTTATGTGAATAAACCGTATTATACGATGTTATGTACATTTTGTACACACACTGATCCTAGAAGATAAACTCTTACGCAACTTATTGATTATTTAGGTAATTTGCACAAGGTGGTTAAGCAGTAAAGTGAGTATAAAATAAGTCAAACTTCATCTAATGAATAAAAAATTGGTGTTATCGCTATCGATTTAGGCTATAGTATGCGCTGATTTTACTCAGTATATAACGAGAAATATATGCCATCTAAAGCACCTTTCCGAGATACGTTATTTAGCGCTACTCAAGGTAGTGGTAATTTACAATATCATCGTGAACAAAGTGAGCTAAGACTAGTTGGATCAACTGTTTCGACCGCGTTACGAGTTTGGCTTGCTAGTGATAGCAATAATATTAATATATTACGCAGCGTAGTATCGACACTGAAGTCGGGGAATACGTGTGACCATGAAAAACTTCCCAATTATATTAAAGGTTTAATAAACAATCCGCGCACAACTCTTCCAGCGCTTAATCAAGAAATTACGGATGAAACTCTTCGGTTAAAAGTTATCGCTACAATTGAAAGAGTGATTTCAGATCATGATGCGGCGCAAGCAGAGGTTTTGACTATGACGAATAACGGAATGCCATCGCCTAAGCACTTTTAACAGATCTTTCCTGTCTTTCAATTGGATACACAATAGAGACACCCATGCAATCTTCAGCGCAACGACATTCACCCGAATTTATTGCTTTTTTTGGCACTTATGAACCCGATTTTTCATCTGTTCATCCAGAAAAAGTGGAACAACTTTTACAAATTTTCAATGCGGGATTAACAGATGAGGCAATCCAGCAATTTAAATTGTTATTTAGCGAGGACGGAAGTTTAAAAAGCGCTCTTGATCCCATGGTCATCCATGCTGCTTATGCTTTTTCAAAGCAACGGCTCACGCCGCATCAATTAGCAAATCTGCTGGAATTACGTGTTTTATTGCTTGAATTTGATGTTGTTAAAATTATTCCTTTGCTGAATCATGATGCTGATTCGTTTACAGAAGACGAGCGACGCATTCTTGCGGATAATTTTGTAACTGCAAATCTAGATAAATTTTATAGCCTATTAAAAAACAAACCTGCTTCAGAGCGCTGCCTTTATGTTGTTGAAGAAAAATCAGCAGACGATAAAAAATTTGAAAAAATTGAAAAACTGCTTACCTATGCAAATAATCTACGAATTATCAGTCAAAAAAAATATAGAGATTTATCGTTAGAAGAGAAAGCAAACCCAACTATTAACTTTACTTATCCGTGCATGGGTGTAAGAGATGCTTTAACTGAACTTCGTTTTGGCGTACATAAAAAATCAGCATTTCCGCGTGTAGGTCCATTAACTAAAGAAGATATAGAAGCCTCTGTGCGAAAGATGGGACGTTATGTTGCCGAAGATTATCCGGGAGCTCCACGCGAAAAAATATTTCATGGTATTGAAATAGCGCTCTCAGGATTTACGTATCTTATGCTACATGATGAATTGCATAGACAAATAGCGTCATCTATTCCAATTCTGACATATGTAGAATTTATTGCAGCAATTGATTTAATTCGTAAAAAAACAGGATTTGTTTGGAGCAGAGAAGTTTGGGATGGTTTTGACATGGAGCTCACTGTTTTTTTAGATGAGCCATCTGATACACGTGATAAAGTAGATGAAAAACACTGCACTGAAAATTTTTTAAAAATTGTTTCCGCTATAGTTGCCTCTGAATCTAGAAAAATAGGCTTATTTACACCTTCTCCTTATATTGAAACAACCTGGTTATTATTAATTGATTTTTTTGAAAATGAAAAATCTTGGCGAGCACTCTTTATTAATCCTGCTTATTTCCCTGAAGATCATCCCTATCATGAAATCTATCAATTTATATTAAACAATAAAACCATGATTTCTGCATGCCAAACTCCAGCGGCGAAAGTAGGGCGGTTGATGAACGCTTATTTTTCTGCAGCAGAAGAAAAATCATCTTCAGAAGATCAAGATGAAAATATATTTTGTTTTAAAGTAAAAGAACGTTACATACAATTGATGGAAGGAAAAGATATTATTTTACTTCCTAAAAAAACAATTCTCGAACATGATATATTTTTGGGTGGATTCAAAGTACCAAAACAAGTTGCAAAGCGACTAACCAGCGAAACACTAGAACTACTCAATTCATCCCATATTCTTCGTAAGTTAGTAGAAGATGGAATATTAACTTACGAACAATTAGTACAGCTACCCTATGAAAAACTTTCTGCAATAGACGATTCTTTTTATATAGTTCGCCACCTAGAAAGTGGCAAATTAACTTTTGAAAAATTGAAAGAAATTTCGATAGATAAATTAAGATTAATTGATAACTTTATAATTGTCGGCTATATAGAAAGAGGTGTATTTTCATTTGATCAACTCATTCAGTTTTCTGAAAAAAAATTGGAATTGTTAGGAACTCCAGATATTGAGCGTATGTTTGATGAAGGAATACTAACAAGCGAGAAATTTATCAACTTTCCTGAAGAGAGGCTTTCATATCTTGTTAATCAACGAAAAATAAGTGCTATGTTTGTTGCACCCACTATTAACATCCCTAAGATTGGTATTAATATAACATTCAATCAGTTGAAGCAAAATTCATATACCAATTAACTGATGCCTGCACTATAATGCAAAAAACCTCATGAGAGAATCCTTGCATGCATCAATTACCCATATTAAAACCAGGTGACAGCGTCCATATTGTTGCACCTGCTTCGCGTTGTTCTGATCAGCATTTATTGGATATAAAAACATTATTAACGTCATGGCAATTAAATTGCATTGTTGCTGACGATATTTTCGGTGCCGATTTATTGTGTGCGAACACCGATGAAAATCGCTTTGCGAATTTAAAAAATGCCTTATTGAGTAACGAATCAAAAGCGGTGATTTGCGCACGCGGTGGTTATGGTAGCCTGCGGTTAATTCCAGATCTTCTCAAAACAACTCCTCCACAAGTTAACAAATTATTTGTGGGCATGAGCGACATAACCACTTTAAATTTATATTTAACACAACAATGGCAATGGCCCGTAATTCATGGCGCACTCGCGGTTGATAAATTTTCTCCTGAATCAATTGCAGCTTTAAAAGCAGTTTTATTTGGCCATGTTAAACAAGTTGAATTTAAAGGCTTGCCTCGCAACGAATTAGCAGAGAAACAAAAAATCATTGAGACTGAAGTCACCGGTGGCAATTTATGTTTAGTTGCCGCAAGCATTGGAACAAAATGGCAAATTCAAACTAAAAATAAAATTATCTTACTGGAAGAAGTGAGTGAACGTGGTTATCGAATCGATCGGATGCTCGAGCATTTGCAACAAGCAGGTATTTTTCAAGAGGCTGCTGCGGTTTTATTAGGTGATTTTTTTGGTGGAGACGAGCCTGATGGATCAAGTTTGGTGAAACCTGTGCTGGAACGCTTTGCAAAGCAATGTGGAATTCCTGTGATTCGTATCGAAGGGATTGGGCATGGTTATGTTAACATGCCAATTCCGCTGGGTACGCGCGCTGAATTAAAATTAGGTAATGAAATTGAATTGCGTTGCTCTCTTTAGTTTGGAGATTTTTTTGAATGAAAATTTTATTAACAGGTGGCTCAGGCGATCTTGGTAAAGTACTTGCCTATCAATTAGAAAAACAGGGCAATAGCGCATTACGTTTTGATATACGCGAGCCAGCAGATAATTATGGAAAATTTATTCAAGGTTCTATTCTAGATAGAAAAAAATTGTTTGATTCTTTATTTGATGTGGATTGCATCGTGCATATTGCAGCGTGGCATGGCTATCATGAATTTACCAAGAAAAAAGATATCTATGATTTTTGGGATCTCAATGTCACTGGCACTTTTAATATTTTTCAAGCCGCAACTGAGATGAATATTAATAAAATTATTTTTATTTCAAGTGAAGCTGTTTTTGATAACAATGGCAATTATGGTTGGACCAAAGTAATTGGTGAAGAAATTGCTGAACGTTATGTAAAGAATCACAACTTAAATATTTTAACTTTGAGACCTCGTGCGTTCATTCCATTTTGGAATACGGAAGTTTACTCTTCTTATCTTGAATGGGCGAAGTGGTTTTGGAAAGGTGCCGTCCATATCAACGATGTAGCGCAGGCTGTCTTGCAAAGTATTGATTTAGTCTCTACAAAAAATTTAGCGAAACACATCGCTTTGCCCATTGATGGTGCTTATCAATATACCGAAACTGATTTAGCAAACTGGGATAAAGAAGGGCCTGGCACTACATTTAAAAAATATTATGCAAACTATTATGATCTCGCTATTAAATTCGGATTGGATCCAACTGCACGTCCAACCATACAAGATATCTCAGCTACTCAAAAATTATTAGGCTATCAACCACAATATAGCTTAATGAATTTATTAGAAGATTTATCAAAATACGGGGAACGAGGTCCGTCACCAAACGAATACTTTCGTTGATAGCAGTTTACAAACAAATCGTTAGCGATTACTATAGGCGCAGGCTTGAAGGGGCGCCTATATCCACAAAAGAGGATCTCACCCTGGTTTTTGAATGAATACTTGATTTATTTATTAACCTTTTGCGCTGCTGGATTGTGGATGCCAAGCACACACACAAAGGGTGTTATATGAATAAATCACACAAATCTTTTAGCGTTGCCGAATGTAAAATTCAAGCATCTATTTTATTAAAATCTTTTCGTTCAAACGATATTTCGGCTGTAAAGCGATTTCAAGCATTACAGGAACTTACTACTATTTCTAGTACTGAAATCAAGCGTAAACACGCCTTGCTAGTGATCGCGCGAGAGAATGGCTTTAAATCATGGGCAGATCTGAAATGCCAATTACCTTTTATCCAGGGTGGGTTTCTAAACCAATGGTTTTCAAATTACGCTGAAGCTAAATCTTACCAACAATTAAAGGGTGGTTTCATATTACCTTTTAAAAATCAGGTTTTTATTTGCGATGCAAATTATATCGATCATCTTGGTTTTGACTCAAATGATCCTGACTGGGAATCGATAGAGCGTGATTGGATCAGTCCGAGTAATAAAATAGCTTGGCAACGTTTATATACAAAATGGCAAATAATTCAAGAAGCACACTATGAAAAAAAATAATTTATTAACTTATGTCTATAAACTCACAGCATTCGCTTTGCCGATTAGCGCGAGTAGCGTCATCATGATGTTAACAAGTTTTGTTTCAATGATGATCGTTGCACTGCTAGGAAAAGACGAATTAGCAGCGGGTGCATTAGCGACTTCGACCGTGATGACGATTCTCACCGTGACGACGACTATTTTGTACGCGGTCGGAATCTTAATAAGTCACAGAAGAGGGCAAGAAAAAAATCAGGCTGAAATTGGTTTAATTATCAAAAATGGTTTTTGGCTTGCGTTGCTCTTGGCATTCCCTGCAGCTGCTGCGTTATGGCATGTTGATAAATTACTTTTATTGTTTGGGCAAAGCCCACATTTAGTTGCCATCACACGCGATTATTTTCATTTTGCCGCGTTAAGCACATTTCCATCGCTCGTGAATGCCGTGATTGCACAGTTTTATGCAGGGATTGGCAAGCCACGTTATACATTGTGGCTTGCCATTATCAGTTTGCCGCTCACAATTATATTGTCATTCGGATTAATACTCGGTCGTTTTGGTTTTCCCATGTTAGGTTTGAGTGGAATAACCTGCGCGACGTTAATCGTACAAACGGTCTTATTATTAGGTGTTGTATCACTTTTATATTGGCAAGAAAAAATTAATAATTCACCTTATCAATTATTTAAAAAACTTCATCATTTGGATTGGTCCATCTGTAAATCGATATTCACTTTAGGGTTACCGATCGGAATGCAATTTGGTGGCGAGCTTGCCGCAATGACGGGTGCCACTTATTTGATGGGACATTTTGGGGCGACTGCACTCGCTGCTTCACAAATTGTGAGTCAATATACAATGATTGCTATTGTTTTATTGATGGGGATCACACAAGCGTTATCTCTTTTAACAAGTGAAGCTTATGGTAGAAAAGACATTTCTCTAGTGAAGGAATATATACAAGCTTCAATCGTATTGCTTGTTTTCGTGGGTGTTTTTGTGAGTGTTATCTATTTGAGTTTTCCAAAAACACTCATTGAATTTTACATGAGCAGTAAAACTGTTGATGCACATCTTGTCTATTTAACCACTGTGTTTTTTGCAATAAATTCTTGTTTGATTTTTGTGGATGGCATAAGACATTTATTGTCAGGAACATTGCGTGGCTTGCATGATTCGCGGGGTCCTATGCGCATCGGCATCATTGCCATGTGGTTTGTCTCATTACCTGCAAGTTATTTGGTAGGGACTGTTTTACATGGCGGGCCTATAGGCTTACGGCTTGGATTTTTTAGTGGATTTGTGTTTGCCACAACATTATTGATTTTGCGTGTTCGTCAAAAAATTTCATTTAATCTTATTTAGAGTTTAATTATGAAAAAAGCGGAATTGCCAGTTGAACAGATTGAAAAAATTAATTTTGCAGTAGAGCAGGGCTTAGGTTGCCAGCACTGGGATTTAATTAGATTGCTTAGCGGTGGATTGACAGGTGTTCCTGTTTATCAAATTAGCGTCGACAATAAGTTATTTGCAATTAAGCTTGAGAATGTCGATGATAAAAACTTTGATCTGACACGTAGCTATAAAATACTTGAATCAGTTTCGGAACAAGGTATTGCACCAGCCGTCTATTTCACAGATGCAGAGCGCGGAATTATCTTAATGAAATATATTGAAGTAAAGCCGAATCCTGAAGCTTCTCCTATTTCAATTAACAAATACGCTGAACTATTACGTAATTTACATAATAATAATTCATTTTCAAGTTGGAAATCTGTCACCGAGGTTTTAAATGAAATATATCAAAAATTTCCATCTGACTATCTGAATAATTCATTGATAACAAAATCCATGCAAGAAGCTAAACAAATGGAAGCGAATTTATTCGATGCAAATGACATAAGAGCAAGTCATTGTGATTTGAATCCAGTTAATGTTCTATTTGATGGTGAGAATTATTTATTAGTCGATTGGCAAGCCGCATCGCCACAAAGTTTTTATTTTGATTTGGCTTACAGTGCCACTTGGTTTTATTTTTATAATGAAGATTTGTGTAAATTATTTTTAACTGCGTATTTAGAAAGAGAAGCGACAGCAGAAGAACAAAAGAAATATTATTTGATGCGTGTTTTTGTGAATATATATTTAGGAATAGGCTTTATTTCTTTACCGTTTAAAACAAATAACAATTTTCCTATCCTATCTCAGGATGCTGTGGATGAATTACCCGCTTTCCATGAGTTTCTTCAGATGATTGGTTCGGGGAAAATGAATTTAGCTGATCCACTCGTGCAACAGAAATTTGGATTTGTGTTTTTGAAGAATGCAGAAAGAATGACTCATTGCTAGCATGGAGACGCAACATGAGGAATAGACCCGCTATCGGCAGACGTATGTCAGAATATACTCCGGCATTATTAGATTTTTTAGAGGCTTGTGAGCAGCACGATGATGCATTGTGCAAGCAGATATTAGAAAGTGATAAAGTACTTTTTAATAAAAAAAATATCGATGATTTTTTTAATCAATACAGGGATGATTTATATCTTTCAAAAGATAATTTAAATCTTTTACTTGAGAAGTACAGTGACATTATTCCATCTGATCTCCAATCTATTCTGCTTTTTGCTGCAAAAAGAGGCTATGTAACTCTAATAAAGCGAATGACTCAGGATAATGAATCATTATTACAAGAAATACTCCATGAAATGTGTAACCATCGATACAATTTAGCCTGCTGGAAAAGAATAATTTATCATGTGTTTCAGACAGAAGCACAAAAAAATAAAATGATAATTAGTTGCATCAGAGAACTTCGTTTAAATAACTTCACTACACTCGATGAAAGAGCAGAGATCATAGCTATTTTTGATTATTTAATTCGAGCCATTCCAAGAAACTGCGACCAAGGATTGAATCAATCTGCATTGGTTAATGAGATTTGTTATGCATATAATGGGCTAATACTATCTGATTTTAATGAAACATTACATCCACGTTATATCGCACTCATTCAATTGTTAATTGATAGAAACTATTTACCAAATGAATCCATTCTCAATCTCGAGTTTTTAGTGTGCTCCTTACAAGAGATTGGTCAACTAGAATTGGCTGAGGAATATCTTGATATAATTTATCAGGTTCCTCAGGTCCAACTCTACAGAGCAAGATTACATGGTGACATCGATAAATTTAAAGAAATTGTTCGATACCATGAAGGAAATCAGCAAGTAACAAGCTATTTACTTTTTTTAGAAAATGAATATCGTGCTGATCCAAACAGACATCATCAATTTCATTCTTATTGGCAAACCAGCGATATAAGAAAAAAACTTTTAGAAGAAAAAGATTTTTCTGCAAAGAAATCGGCACTGCAAGCAAATCATTTACATGCAACACCACCTATAGAACCACCGAGGCATCCTATATCTCAACGCAACGATAAAAGAACACGGGGAATGATGCAAACATGAGTCTGCATCAATTTTTCCATGCCGATATTTTTTTGAAAATAAATCCAAAAATATAAAGCACCAAACCCGTGAACATGAGACAAAGTATTCGAACTAATGTCGGTGCGGAAGCCGCGTCATAAAGCAACGCTTTACCTGCAGCGAGACTCAAGATGAGTAGGGCAGATTTGGCCATGATTTCATCTTTGCGTAGAAAGGCAAAACTGATGACACAGACTGCATATAATAACCATGAGATGGAAACTGCGAGCGAACCATAGGCTGTCGTAAGTTGATAAAGTCCGCTAATACCTAACAAATGAGTCATTCCTAAGATGACGTAACAAAGTTCTTCGTTATTAAATAATTGATTTCGCTGCCGAATGAAAAAGACCCACATACTAAAGAATGAGGCCTCGACCATAATTATCCAGGATATAATATTATCTTGAGTAATGAGTCGCCAAACCATACTCACATATTCAATTTCCAAAATAACAAAAATCGCTGCTGCTGGAATAAGCCATGTGCTTCGATTTTGTTTATTCAATTTATGCAGCGGAAATGTTGCTAATCCTAGCATCATAACAACAAACAGCCAGTGACGTGCGGATGCTGGAAGAAGCTCAAGATAAACAGAGTGAAAAAAGATGACCGTTATAAAAGTCAGTAGCATGGATTGACTAGAAAATTTTTGACTATGAAAAGATCGTCTCGCGAAAAAATAAAGTAGTGATAAAAACCCTGCAAACACGAGCGATATCCAGGGTGCTAAATTAGGACGAATACTATCAATAAAATAATATTCCGCCGTATAAAACATAATGAGAGCTGGAAAAAAGCACCATGCTTCTAATGTTGTTAATTGCTGGCGTGTTCGATAAAGATAAAGAAACGTTGCGACAGAAAAAATCAGAAAGTGCAGCGCTAAAAATATTGCCGTCAACACATTGTTATTGAGATCTAATCCAATTAAGGAAGTGACGAGAATCGCTAGATAAGCGCCAATTATCGTTAATGTGCGTGACTTGACGACTAGAGAAATGCCTGAAAAAGCCAGTGAGCAACATAAAAAATAATATAATGAAAAAGAGGCGATCACATTCAGCTGAAAGAATACTGGCATGAGATAGGCGCCAATGACCGCTACAAACGAATATATTTCATGTTTGATCTTAATATAAAGCCAGATACAAAAACCAGAAACTAGACCCGTCAAGACAACGGCAGTTTTGAATGTGACAAGAAAATAAAGTTGATGGGCAGCAAAAATTGTAAGATAAAGTATGACAATGCCGGCTGCCGGCAAAAAGCTAGCATACTCCCGATTTGATTTTAATAATGCTAAACCCGCACCAATCAACGTTAAACCAAACAAAGCCACCAGACAAATCTGTCGGATGGGTGTTAACCAGCCCGTATTAATGGCTAGTTTAATCATGAAACCTGCAGCGAGAACGAAGCAGATAACTGCGACTAACCCCAGCCAATTTGCAGGCTTTGATAAAAATATTGATAACGTTGAAGGTTCATGTGATTCCATGAGGGAAGGGTGGAGGGGCGGTTCAACCCATTGCTCAACCCGCTCTGCTGGAATATTTAATTTATTTTCAATAGTAGTTAAACGGGTCTCAATCGATTTTAAGCGCTCTTCAAGATTGACTGGGGTCATTTAGAAGGTCTCATGTGTGAGTGTCAATAGACCCTCAGTATAGTAAAAAATAAAGCCAAAGAAAATCGATTATTGCAACTATTGCTAATTACTCTGTTCACTATATACTACAGCCCAATTTAATTAAGGATGCAAATATGCAAAGAATGGAATCTAAAGCAGAAACTGATAGTGAAGTATTTGTTCGACATAAGCTTCAAAAAATTAGCACTCTACAAACAGCCGCAGAAAAAGAAAGCTATGTTCGAAGCATTCTTCCTGAGCTGCCAAATATATCTCCTAAAGATCTATTTCTAATAATTGCTTGTAAACCTGACTTACTTTTCGAACTTAATTCAACCTGGTTAAGAGAATGTATTAAATTCAATGCCGAAAGTTTTTTTTCGTTATTTCTTAATAATTTTACTATCGCTGATCTTGATAAATTGAATCATGATTGGGTTGTAAATTTATTTCTGGAAGATGATTTATTAGGCCGTTTAATTTCTAGCTTAAAATGGACACAGCAGCCAAGTAAATGTAATTCACTTTTTGAATACGTTGGCCGAGAGTTGCTTAGAAATAAATTTGATACTCAAGGCTTAATCATTTTTTTAATTTGGGCAAAGGATGAAACTTTTTTTAATTTTTTAGCCTTTTTAGATGGCGAAGATCACTGGGTAAGAAAAAAAGTAACAACGGGCAAAGATTTAGGTCGCATGATACATGCTTTTATTTCCCTGACAGATAAAGAACCCACAGATGAAATAAAAAAATCATGGCAAACTTTTTTAAATTATTTAGATAATAATTGGCAGGAAAAGTTTTTGAATAACCCCTTTGAATTAAATAATCTAATACGAGGCTTTGGCTATAAACACAAACAATTTACCCAAAGTTTTCTTGAAATATATCTTGATCATAGTAAATATTCGAATCTGGATGCTATTCTGTTTGTGATGCGACCCTATCAGACAACTAAGATTGGCGAAAAAACATCCGTATCATATCCATTACCTGGCCAATTCCCATTACAAACTAACGCTTGTTTTGCATTTTTACAAAGTTTTGAAAAAGCTGATCTTTATAATATATTTTTACGACAAAAAAAGTTTTCTGAGACATTAGCCGAGATAGATAAGTATAAAGAAGTATCTTTTGTGTATGAGCCATTATTATATGCTCTTACCGCAGCTTATCATCATGAATTAACAATACATAAACCATTTTTGAGTAATACATCGAATCCGCAGTTGGGTTCTCTCGATTCGTTAATGAAATCTATCTGTGAAGAGAAACATCTTGATGCAGCTGTCTCAGGAATAAGTGAAGGGAATATTGGTGCTCTTGTTGCTTGTTATCAAGAAAAACATGCTCCGCAAAACAAATCAGATAGGATGGGTAGGGGTATGTCTAGAGAAGGTTGGTAAACAAGCCTGTATTAAGGCTGCTACCAGGCCCCGCACAAATTTTTGCTTCAATACTTACTTTTTTGTATAGATTGGCGGGCAAAAATTTTGCGGGGTGACAGGCCGCGATGAAGCAATCCAGAATATTTCTTCACCCTACGTTCCGCGGCTTGTCCGCGGGATCCAGGAACAAGCCCGCGGAACGTAGGAAAGTAAAATGACAATTTCTATCTGAATGGACTCCAACATTTGGATTTTTGTTTAGCTAATAGTTCAGCATTAGCTTTTGCTTCAGCAAAAGTAAGTGGCTCACCTTTCTTCATTCTTTCTTCTCTAACTATTGCTTGAAGTTCTTCAATAGCTGCATGAGAATTTTTATAAAACTTACCTATAAATGCTGGAGTTGTATATAATACGCCAGTAGCAGTTCTATCTCTCGGAAAACGCTGCCAGAAACCATGAAATTCTCCTGCTGACGCAGCCGCACCCGCTTTACGAAGACATGGACTAAACATTTTGCTCAAACAATTTGGGCTTTTATAATTTTTTCGATTTTCTATCATTTGCGCGCGCACAAACTCAGTCGTTTGTACTTCTGTTATAATTTTTTGGCCATTATAATCAATCGCTTTATCTTGTAATTTTTGCAATAACACTTCATCAATTGTACCGTCTTTTTTCATAATCCCTGAATCATCAGGATCATGCACAAATCCAAGACCTGCCAACGCTGAAAATTTCAACTGCGCAAATGGACATCTTATTCCTTTTAATAGAGCGCCAAAATCAACTCGATCCGCTCGACTGACTGCTTCTTCATAAGAATCGCCGATACTATAAAATAATTCCTGCATGGTTTCTTTCGTGATATCTTTTTTTTCACCACGCTTAAGTCCACCGAAAGCTTCAATATGATCTACAACAGGAAAATCACTAGCAATTTCTTTAGACTCGTGTTTAGACTCAGCAACTAACAATCCGTTTCTTAAAGACATACTTTCTCCTTAAAATAATATTTATTACGAGAAAAACAATAACAACCAAATGTTAAGGAATTCTTAAATAAGAGAAAATTAATTCGATTGTAGTTGAAATAAGAAAAAAATATTTTACACTGTGATGATGCTTGGTTTACAAATAAGGATTATTTATGAGAAGCGATCATTCAATCTATAAGGACCACAACACTTTATTTGCGCCAGGTAATGGCGAATCGTCTCAAGTGCAACTTGCTAAGTACCTTCCGACAGATCAACCAATAATTACCACTACACAAGAAGCGGTACGTTGTGAAGGAAGAAACAATTTAAAACCTATCGATGTTGCGCACAAACCATTTATAGGGTCTGAGATGGCCGACGTTAATTTACGTCCATTCAACAGTTATCTTTCATTCTGTAATCCTTATAACTGGGGATGGTGGGCTCGAACAACGTCTACTAATAAGTATTTTGGTATTCATGTGACAGCGCTACCATCCAAAACAAGTCTTGAGTCAGTCAGATACCACTCAATCGACTTATCAAATTACAGCCTTGGTCAAATTACAGATATAGAATCACATCGAAAACGATATCGACAATGGCTTGAGAGTGAAAATAGGGAAGATGCGCTAGTACTCATTGGCGTTTCTCGCGGAACCAGTACAACATTTTGTGCATTTGCGGAATATAAATATCCGGAAGTTAAATTAGTTATTTTAGAAGGAGCAATTGATTCGATAGAAAATATCTTGCCACAACGGGTTGCAAATACTTGTAAAATTAATTGTCTTTCACGCTCAATCACCAAAGCAGTTTATGCCGGATTATCTTTTTTTACAAAATATGACCGTAATGGACCTTCTCCATTAAATAAGGTAGATCAATTTCCTGAAAATGTTCCTGTCGTATTTATTACCTCAAAAATGGATACGCTGGTCACTTGCGAAAACACAGAAAACATTGCACATGCATTGGCAAACAAAGGTAAAAACGATGTGTATCTCCTAAAGCTTGAACGATCGAGTCATCCTAATTATATGTTTGATGATAAAGAAGACCGAGATAACTATGAGGCATTGATTCATGCAATTAAAGCAGAAGAAGGATTGGTGCATGATGCAGAATTAGCTGCAAAGGGAAAGCCTTTAGTTAATTTATGTAAAGTTAATCCGGTTAGGAATGGACTATCTTTGCGTGGGTAGGATGTAGGCAACAAGCATTGTGAAGTATTTATCAAAAAAAATGTTAGAATAGGTTCAGCTCACATTATATGAGGCTGCACAAAATGACAGATACGAAGAAATGTGAAATTTCAATTCCAAAAATTGTAGTCGTAGGTGGTGGAGCAGGTGGTATCGAATTAGTCGCGCGTCTCGCTAAAAAATATAAGAATGGCAAAGCAAAAATTACCTTAGTCGATACATCACCCATTCATCTTTGGAAACCATTACTGCATGAAGTAGCCTCTGGTACACTCAACTCTTACGAAGATGAACTCAATTACCTTGCGTATGCGAGAACTCATCAATTTCAATTTTGCCAAGGCACATTAGATGGATTAAATCGCACGAAACAAGAAATCACTTTAGCGCCTATTTTTGATGAGAATCATAAGCAAATTGTCGCACCGCGTACTCTACCATATGATATATTAATTTTAGCTATTGGCAGCATTTCAAATGATTTCAATATTCCTGGCGTGCGTGAACATTGCCTTTTTCTTGATAGCAGTAAACAAGCCGCGTTTTTTCAACAATATTTCATTAAAACAATGATGCATTTTTCTTCATTAGAAAATAATGAAAATCCTTTATCCATCGCAATTGTTGGCGGTGGTGCAACTGGCGTTGAATTAGCAGCCGAACTTCATTTTGCAATCGGACAAATGGCAAATTATGGCTTTTCTTTTGATCCTAAAAAAGTCTCGATTAATTTAATTGAAGCATCCGATCGTTTGCTTCCTGCACTTTCGCCTAAGCTTTCCAACTTTGTCAAAGAGCAGTTAACGCAACTCGGTGTGTCCGTTTATACCAACGAACAAGTCAGTGAAGTGACTACAGACGGCTTATATACGAAGTCTGGAAAATTTATTCCTGCTGTCATTAAAACATGGGCAGCTGGCATTAAAGCGCCTGACGTGCTGAAAAATCTTGATGGATTAGAGGTAAATAAAATTAATCAATTGATTGTCAAACCTACCTTACAAACAACGATTGATCCGAAAATTTTTTCATTAGGAGATTGTGCGTATTGTCTTCAAGAAAAAAATAACACTCCTGTACCACCTCGAGCACAATCAGCGCACCAGCAAGCCAGTTTTTTAGTTAAAGCAATTCAAGCTTATTTAACGAATAAACCGTTGCCACATTTTGTTTATCATGATTACGGTTCATTAATTTCGTTGAGTCATTACGAAACCATTGGAAATTTAATGGGAAGAATGACAAAAAGTATGATGATTGAAGGGAAGTTAGCTCGATTAGCCTATTTATCGCTTTATAAAATGCATCAAGTTGCATTGTATGGTCCATGGAAAGTGACGATTTTTATGCTTGCGAATTTACTCACACGACGCTTACGACCGCGGCTAAAATTACATTAATCAAAGACTGCAACTTCAATGCGTGGATCGATTAGCAATAATGAAGGATCGGCAATCATTTTTTCTTTTTGAGTTCTGGATAATTTTTTTATGTAGGCTTCCATTTTCATCGCGAACGATTTATCACTTGTTATTTTCCAACATTGCGCAATACGCAAGGGTTTAAAACTGCGAGTGTATTTACACTGACTGGTTCCATTAAGATGCGCTTGATAGCGCTTCTCAATATTTGTTGTATAACCTGTATAATAGGTATCATTTTCACAATACAAAATGTAAACCCAATAAAGTGATATTTTCATTTTACAATTTTTGTTTTTTCATAGGTTTTTTGAGCCTTAATTATATATTCCATATTGGTTTCTGCCCAGCCATCTAGATTATTTAGTATCTTAGTCAAGCTATGACCTAAAGCAGTTAAAGAGTACTCGACTTTCAGTGGCACTGTCGCGTAAATTTTTCGATTTACTAGACCATCTTTTTCTAAACTCTTTAATGTTTGGGTTAACATTTTTTGAGTGATACCCGGGATCATTCGCCTTAATTCATTAAACCGAATTGTTTTTTTATGCAGCTGGCCAATAATTAATACAGTCCATTTATCGGCTATACGATCAAGCAAGAGACGAGTAGGGCAGTTTTCTTGATAAACATCCCACTTATATTTTTTACTAGTATCCATAAGGTACCTACGGCACTTTAAGGTGCCTAATTGCGGATTAATATTAAGGATCTTATAGTTTGCCTGAAGATGTATGGAAGATAAATTTTAATTTTAGGAGAAGAGAATGAAGAAGGTTGTAATTTATTTATGCTGCTTAATGAGTATGCTATTTTCCATCAATGCTTTTGCTTCTGACCGCAATCAGATAGAGATTAATAAGCAAACTGTAAGCGATTTTTATAACCAAGTAACTAATGATAAGAACTTTGAAAGTGCTGCAAAGTACCTCGGACCTTGGTATACGCAACACAATCCAACCGCTGCAGATGGAGCCGAAGGTTTAAAGGGATATATTCAATGGTTACGAGATAAATTTCCAGCCGCTCACAGCGAAATCAAAAAAGTTTTTGCTGAGAACGATTACGTTATTCTTCACGTGCATTTTGTTTTAGAGCCTGGTACGCGAGGTCTAGCTATCGTGGATATATTTAGGCTTGATAACGGCAAGATCGTTGAGCATTGGGATGTTATCCAAGATATTCCAGAGAAGTCCGCCAACCCTAATGGAATGTTCTAGAATTTTAACCCATCAGCGGTGGCTGATGGGTTGTTTCATCTAATTATTTAGCTTTTGTTTTTCTTTCCCGTTGATTGCTCTTCGAAAGGATCAGATTGTTGTGATTTATTCTGTTGTTCTAACTTATTTTCTACTATTAATGCCTTAAAAGGCGAATCATTAACAGCCTGATTCACAGCTTGAAAAAATGGATGTTTACCAGAGTCTCTTAAAGAAGATAACTGTTTTACCTCAGCGTGAACTGCTTCATCAGCAGCCTGTTTTTTTTGATTGTGTTCGAGAAAAATTTTCTCGACATTTTCTTTCCCAAAAATATGAGCAATATCGTACGGTGTCACATTAAGCGTTGGGTTGTTATTATTATTTTTGATATATTCATCTACTTGTGCAATGACTCGATAGATCATTCCGTATTGCTGTAATTGATTCTGTTTCATGGCACAAGGTTTTTTTGCATCCGCACCATGTTGAAGAAGCAGAGCTACGCATTCCGAAAAACCTTTTTGTGCTGCAATAAATAACGGTGTTTTATCTATAAAATAAATATTAGGATCAATGCCTGCTTCAAGTATAGCTTGAACAAGCTTTAAATCCCCTTTTTCTGCAGCTTTATAAAGTAATGTTTCGCCACCTTTAATTCCCGCTTTCAGTAACGTTTTAACAAGCTCGAAATTTCCTTTTTGTTGGGCTTCAGATAACAGCGCTTCGACTCCAGGAGCGTTGGCTTTTACTAAGGCTGCAACGATGTCCATAGAGTTATTTTTAGCGGCAATACCTATTAGATCTTTCCATGCATGAGGATTAGCGTCGGCCTTTAGTAATGTTTCAACTAATTCAACACGACCAACTTGAACTGCTCTGGTTAATGCAACATTTAAATTATTTACATCGATTTCACTTTTTGGATTCGTCGTCAACAATGTCTGAAGAAGATCATCACGACCAGCCTGCACAGCAGTCTCTAATACAGATGCATCACTGCTGTCGCGTTTATTGAAGTTCTCAGCCTGACAAGCTGTAGTTAATGATGCTTGCACTAGCTCATCTAGTTCATCTTTTAATGCTGCTGGTGGATTGTCACTATAAAGTTGGAAAATTAAATTAGGAACTGGATTGTTATATTGTTCCATAGGAAGAGGGTTGAAGCCACTTTCATTAGATTTCATTTCCAGTTCTTTAGCCCGGATACTTTGTTCTATTAATTTAATTACATCTATTACTTCACTCGTTGTTTTACGGGTGATAAGTTCAGAATGATTTGTAATCTGCCAGTTATTTTTATCATAGAATAGGTGTATTGCATGATCGTGAAAACTAAGCACTAAACCTACTGAGTCGTAATGATTGGTTGCTAAAGAACTAGCTTTTTCCACCGCATCTAAAAATAATTTTAGATAACCATCTTCAGAACCTGATTTATTATTTTGGAAAAGTGGATATAGGGTAGGTTTAAGTAACGGTGAAATTCTCAAGTCCCTGGAATCAGGATCATATATCAACTGTTCAATCTTATGAGCATCAAGTCGTTGATGTAATGAAGGTCCGGTGATTTCTAGAAATTCTTTAATAGCGTCAGGATTGAAATGTGCCCAGATTTGCTCAAAGAAAGGTTTTATTGTTAACAATTGTAAGAGATCGCTTGGCGTTAGCAGAATAGGTTCTTCAGCGTCTTCAAAAGTCAGTGTGCTAGTGATTGGAATGAATCCTTCTTCATTTGCATTCGCCATAATTGCGTTTTCAATTGTCTTCTCTATTTCGTCATCTATTTCTTCTTTTGTTTTAGAGTGAACGTTAAGCTTAATTGCATTAATTTTTTCTTCGAGTTCTTTAACAATTTTATTTCGATATTGTTCGGCAATTTGTATGATTTGTTTTAACGTGGAAATTTCGTTTTCTTTAATTTGTCCTAGAAAATCCATTCTACTGACAAACTTATCATATTCCCCGCACCGACGCGCTCTTTCAGCCATTAAAGCAAGCCCGCGACAAACACCTGTAAAAGCGGTAGGGCGCCCCAGGCTCTTCATCAAAGCCATAATGGTTGCTGCTTGCTTGGGCTTTCTTGCTTGAGACATAAAAGCCTCTTGAAGAAAAATCTAGTATTTTTAATAAGTTAAAAACTATAAAAAGCACAGATCTTCTATAATTATAGAACGTTTTAGAAGCTTATTTGTTGCATTATTAAAGAAAAGTCTTTCTAATAATAAAACTCGGAAAAACCGCAAGGATGGGGGTATACAATGTTTGCTAGATTATTTTATTGGGAATCTCAGCAAAAAAAAATTTGTAAATTTATTAAATCTATTTCGAGAGAAGATTTAGATCAAGATATTACTTCTATTTCTGCTCGTGAAAATTATGTTATTGGTTCAGAAATTAAGAATAACCTGCCAAATGACAGTCGGTATTACAAGTTATATTTTTATGACTATGAGCGTGGTCAAGATCCTAACGAATATTTTATTAGTCGTAAGGTAACTGCAGGCATATTGGAAGTTAATAAAAATGGACAACTTACCATTTTGGATAATAATTTTAATATGAAGGAAACAATTGCAGGATTTATCTTCGACACTGATGAAGGTCTTATGTTAGCAAGTAAAAATGCCATAAATAATGCTGAAAGGGAGATGAATACCACACGTAAAATTTTTGCCGTTACGGGATGTATTGGTGTAGCGGCTTTGGCTTTAACGGCAGTTCGAACTTTTAAACGATGAAAAAGGTTCTTGTTTCGCAGAGATAGCAGAAAATTCATAATAGAAATTTAGCAATTCAAAGCGTATTATGAAATGGAATTGGTAAGATATTTATCTTACATAAATGACAAATTTGGTGAAGAAACTTTAATAAAATGGTTTGATAAATAAAAAAAGGAATCCGGGAGAACGCCCGTTTTTTTTATTAGCTGCACCCGAATTGTAATGAAGGTCTTTCATCATTAGTCAATTCCGCTTTTTCATTATTGGCAGTAGTCTTAAGAGGAGTTTTTTTATTTTCATTGTAATATTTAATCATTAAAATTCCACCTAAACTATCTGCTGTTTTCTCTTGTATGCTATTTATATTACCATCATTGAGAGCCGTATCTAGCTCACTAAAATCCGCGTCTAAGGCTTCATAGAAGACAAGTTTAGCTAATTCTTTTACCGGAATGCCTTTGGTATTTCTTAACAAAGTGAGGCCTTTTTCAGTCGTAAATCGACTAAAAAGACAACTCCCAATATCTAACTCTTTTACAGTGAATAATTTTTCTTTTAAAGCCTGTTTACCATATTCATTCGTGAAAAGATCTCTTAACGTGCCAGGGTTCAATTTTTCAAGATCGTCTTTAGAGAGGATCTTATTTTCAAGAACTTCATTGAGATTCCTTTTAAGGGTTTCCAAGTCGGATTTAGTTACCGCTGGTAGGAAATACATGTGTGGATTTGACCAATGCTTATAACGATCTGGATCGCAATGAACTTTAACGCTTTCGGCTAATTTTTCGATTAATTCAGAGCAGGTCTCTGAGCTGCTATTTTTTTCTTCTTTGGGGTAAGCACCTGAATGCATAAATCAACCTCTAAAACGTTAAATTTATAATGTCTATTTTTTCTCATTCACAAGCTGAGGTGTGTGATTTTAACACGTGGATTGATGGAGTGAAGTAATAAAGTTGAGAAATAACCTGGCAAAGTGATATAAAACCGCATATGCACTTATTTGTGGGATTCACCTTAGATCCAAAAAATACATTTCCAGTAATGTAATTTACTGGAAATATGGTCAAGGGTGCGGAATCTAAGCGGTGCTTCGCACCTCCTCAGGGTCCGCCCCTAACATTCATTTCATTTTCTTAAAGCACACACAGAATAACTGTTAGCTCCAGGCGAAGGATTAGCGTCAACACCTAAGTCTTTCGATAATTTACCGATGCTTTGGTTGTCAATTACTGTCAATCCACATTTGCTTGCAAAATCTTGCAAATTATTAATGCCAGTTTTCCATAAACTTTCATTTGATGCGGGGTTTGATTTAGCTCTCGCGCTAATCATATCAACTACAGATTGAGGAAAATAATCAAATGCAATGACGAAATTTTTAAATGTAAATTTAAGAAGATTAAAAACATTTTCTGCTTGTTTTTCATTTTCTAAGTACATTAGATTGCCTTCAAAGATAACAAAGATGGGTTCTTGAGGATTGAGTCCACTTTCTAATAACTGTCTGATGAAATCAGGATTAGTATAATCAGCTTTGATATAAGTCGCATTTTCATTAAGATTGTGTTCCTCAAGACATTTCTTCTTATTATCCAAAATTTCAGCCCTATCGATTTCCCAAAACTTAACACCTGCATAAAGAGGATTGGGTTTTTCTTTGACCCGACGCTCATGAAGGCTCTTTTTTAATGGACGAATGTCATAACCTGCTCCTAAAATAATAATTTGTTTGTATCCATGTGTTTTGACATATTGGTGGAACAATTTATTTATCCATCTTTCACGAACACTCACCGTTTTCATATTTTTCACATTTGGATGTTTTGCGGCTGCTTCAATCTGATCTTTAGATAAAAAAAACTGAGCATATTTTTTAATGCTCGATAAAGGCTTTTCACGAGTTCCACATTTTTCCTCTGTTAACCAATATTCTGGATCAGAGGTTGCCGCCTTGCATGCTAAAACGGGCAAAGCCGTGTCACTCACTTGTTTTTTATCTTCTTTTTTTACTTCTGGTTCTTTTCTTCCATCCATAAGATATTTTTTCCTTTAATAAGATTATTTAAATTGTAAATAAGCGATCGTCGATCATTCTTTTTAAGAACACCAAAAAATTCTTCATCAATTTTCTCAACAATTGGAATTAATTTCGATATTAATTTTTTACCTTTTTTTGTAAGACTGACTGCTTTAGCACGGGTATCTTCTTTATGTTCCATTCGTTCAACATACCCTTCGATTACAAGCTTCTTAAACGATTTTGAAACAGTCATTTTATCAAGTTTGGATTGCCGTATTATTAAACTTTGTGAAACGTCGATATTTTTACTTTCATGCCACAGTGTAATTGCAAGAATAACAAATTGTGCATGAGAGAGATTATAACTATCAAGTGCTTTTTTAATTAAGCGCTGCCAGGTAATTGTCGTTTGCCAGAGTAAAAACCCAGGACTTTCTTCTGGTTCGTCGACACTAAACACAGAACTCATGAGCGTGCACTCGCTAATTCAACTAATGCATCCATGTGCTTAGGCACACCAGCCGCAACATTTTTTGCAACGAGCTTAGTCCATAGAAAACTCAGAAAACCTTTTACAGTAATCGTACTGGTAATACGCAAACCGCTTGGGGTTTCTTCAAGCTCATGCGCATCATACATAATCGCACCAGGAAACTTGGTGTAATCCGTAAATTTTTTATTATTAATCACTTCAGATAAAACTATTTTTACCTTTGGGCCTTTAATAGGTTTTAAAATAAAATGACTGCCTTCGGTGAAAGAAGCATCCATTTTGCAATACTCAAGTTCCCTATCCCATTTTGGCCAATTATTTACATCTGACCATAAACGCCATACATCTTCTTTTTTGACGTTTTGATAGATTTTACTATATGATTTGACCCACATTAGCTTACCCTCTTTCTAATTAAGTAAAGTAAGATATTATATGCGAGTTTACTATATGTCAAGATTGGAGATAGATTTATGTTTAGAGCGCCTAGATTATTAAATTTTGCTAAATTCAATAAAACATTTCATACAAAAGTATTTCCTATTGCGGATCGGAATAATCAAACACAAGGCGTTATTTTTCAAATCACAGGAAATGGGGAAAGTCTGACTAAAAATAAAAATATTTTATATAGAGAATTATTTAATACAGGTTTAATGCCAACTCAACATTATGCCGTTTTTCATGTATTGCAAACTCTGCGAAATTATTTGGGGAAAATAGTTGCTGACCCACATTTATTAGGTGGGATTTTTTTACCCGATTTAACTATTTTACAAGGAACAGGTATAAGCAAGGTACATGGCAGGGTTGCTGATAAAACCGCAGAAGACTATAAAGCAGTTGCGCATTTTCATTCTGATAAAGCTGTGCAAAATTCTATTTTTAGCCCACAGGATGGTGGTATTTCTGATTTTGGCTGCGCTCGATATATTTTGGTTCTAAATATTGGTATTACAAATATTGATATTTCGAAACTCATCAAGGATATTGAAGATGAGAAAAAGCGTAACTTGTATGACAGAAAATTCGATAATTGTACGCACAGTGTGACACGAGTTTTTACTGGGAATACGAGCATGGATCCCTTCCCTGTTGACACTCAATTTGCTTTGGTAGAAATAGCTAAACAAATTACAAAATCTGTCGATTCTGTATTTAGTGATAATTTTTGTGATGCGGCTCGGCTTTCTCAGCTTATTCAATACTCGCATAAAATGACTGTGCGATTGTCATCCTGAACGAAAGTGAAGGATCTCCCAATAGATATGAGGAGATCCTTCGAGCAAAAAGCGCTCTCAGGATGACAACACGCTGCGATTGTCATCCTGAACGAAGTGAAGGATCTCCCAACAGGATGACAACGCGCTCAGGATGACATTTAGCGATTAGCCGCTACTTTTGCTTTACAAGCGTTAATGGTAGCTGAATCAATATTAACGCCCGCGATATTTTTCCCAGAGATAATCGGCTTCACACATTGTTCAAACATCACATCTCTTGCAGCGCTCTTTTGTATAACACCAGCTGCCAAGCAGGCTTCTACAATTGTTTTGCAAGGACGAGCCGCATCCGCTTGAATTGCAAAAAAAAGAATACCGACCATTGATCCTATCGTTAATAACAACTTCATTGTTCAACTCCTTTTGTTAATGATGTGCACGCTTAATTATAACGCCAGTATACAATCCTTTACACTCTCTTGTTCGCCAAACACCTTGTGTTTTACCATTTTCCGTGAGTTTATATAAATAATAATGGATACGGTCATTCCAAAGCTTTTTATGTGTTTTTCCATGTGCCATTAATTCCCCTGTCATAAAATAGAGCCCATGTTTTTTTACTTCACTAAATGTTGCATGATCTAACCGAATTCTTTTATCTGTGGTAACACCATGCAGAAGCACCTTATTGACAGAATGAATAAAGATACCAGGCGTATGTAATTTACAATACATCTTGCTGATATTATTTTTATTGGGTATACCGGAATAATATATTCCTTTCCAGATAACCGTTTCCGTTGTTGCAAAAGAGAGTTGGCTTAAGGAAAAAATAACCAGACCAACCAATAGAATAAATTTCATTTATGCTAACAATGTCCTATACGAACCAATCACATCAAGAAATGCAGCGCCATAGCGTTGCAATTTAGTTTGCCCAACACCTGAAATTTTCGCAAACTCATCCAGCGAATTCGGCTTCTTCTCATGCATTTCAATTAAAGTACTATCATGAAAAATAACATACGGCGGCACGCCCTGCTCATGCGCGAGCTCCAATCGTTTTGCTTTTAAAGCTTGCCACAATGCGTCGCTCTGTAATGGCGTGACTTTCGTTTCACGCTTGCTTGACGTTTTGGTTTTTACTTTAGGTAAATCAATTTCTTTACGAAATGCAATACCATGCTCGCCACGTAATAAAGGAAAACTTTTTTCAGTCAGCTTGACGCTGCCAAATCCACTTAAATCAACCGTCAATAAATGACTCGCAACTAATTGTCGAAAAATACTTTGCCATTGAGATCGACTGTGTTCGACACCAATTCCAAACGTAGATACTTTTTCGTGATTGAATTTTTGTATTTGTGGCGTTACTTTTCCAAGTAACACATCAATTAAATGCTTAACACCAAACAGTTGACCTGTGCGATAGACGCAAGATAAAGCCATTTGCGCGGCAATTTTTCCATCCCAGGTCGTAATGGAAT
>CAZAXX010000006.1:0-57037 GCA_964489265.1 uncultured Coxiellaceae bacterium | reverse complement strand
ATCTCCCGAAAGATATGAGGAGATCCTTCGAGCAAAAAGCGCTCTCAGGATGACAACTTGAATGGCTCTCAGGATAACAACTCGAATGCATTATTTCTGTTGGTAACACCCAGAAAAACTAAACGAAGCAGGACCAGTTAATATCACTGGTTTATTCATGCCCTCCCATTTCACCCGCAAATCACCAAAAGATAATTCAACCTTGACTTCATGATCTAATAAATTATTTACAATACCTGCGACTACAGCAGCACAGGCATTACTACCACAAGCAAACGTTTCACCCGCACCTCGTTCAAACGTGCGCAAGCGTATATGTTTTTTTGTCAAAACTTCCATAAATCCAACATTAACCCCTTCCGGAAAAAAAGAGTGAGCAGCAATGAGAGGCGCTATGGTATTAACTGGAAATTGCTGAATAGAGCTTACCTGCAAAATAGCATGCGGATTTCCCATGGATAATATCGACAAGGCAAAACCAGGCTGGCCATCGCCGAAAGAAAGTTCATATAATTTTTTTACGGAAGACGATCGAAAAGGAATTTCACTCGGCTCAAAACGAGGAAGACCCATGTTGACTTCAATACGATCATAATCGTGAATCAGTATTTCAATGATTCCAGCTTTGGTTTCAATGGAAAGAACTTTTTTGTCAGATAATTTTTCTTCACGAATAAAGCGCGCAATACAGCGCATGCCATTGCCACATTGTTCTGCTTCCGTGCCATCCGAATTATATATCACGCAGGCAAAATCAGCTTTTTTAGATGGCGTAATCAGTAACAGCTGATCAAAGCCAATGCCTAAATGCCTATCGGCCAATTGCTTAACGGGTAACTTCGCTTTATCAATGGATTGTGTTATTCCGTTAATGACAATGAAATCATTACCAAGACCATGCATTTTGCTGAAATTAAATGTATTCATGTCGATGAAGGTGGCTCACTGTTTTGAGATGGATTGTTAGGTACTGGTAAATAAAGTCTACCTGATTGGCCACAACCCACAAGCAGAATGGTAGCTAAAAAAACCACGACGAAGTATTTATTCACACTCAATTCCTTGCTTGTACATAATAATGAATTAACCCCAACGTAGAAGAATCATGTTTTGATGCTGTCTTTACCTGATTAAAATCGTCCAAAATAGGAAATAATAATTGTTTGCCCAGTTCAACGCCCCACTGATCAAACGAGTTAATTCCCCAAACGATACCTTGCACAAAAATTTTATGTTCGTAAAGCGCAATCAAGGAACCTAACACACGCGGCGTCAATTTTTTTATAAAGAAAGTATTGCTGGGGCGATTTCCCGGAATTGTTTTATGGATGGCAAGTTGTTCGGCCTCCGCTTTGCTATAACCCGCTAAACGTAATTCAGATAACGCTTCAGCATACGATTTACCATGCATGAGCGCTTTGGCCTGGCTTAATGCACTGGCGACTAAAATATCTTGCTGTTGTTGAAAATGCGCTGTTGAAGCGAGCAGGATAAAATCGACAGGAATTATGCGAGGACCTTGATGCAACAATTGAAAAAATGAATGCTGACTATCACAACCTTGCTGCCCAATAATGATAGGCCCTGTTGCATAATCGATGAAAGCATCCGCGCGCGATACTGCTTTACCATTACTTTCCATATCCGCTTGTTGAATGTAATCGCGGAAAAAATTTAATTCGTGTGAATAAGAAATAATAGCTTGCGTCGAGCAATCAAAAAAATTGATATACCAAATGCCCAACAATCCCATCAACACCGGAATATTTTCTGAAAACGGAGTTTCTCTGAAATGCTCATCTAAATCATGCGCACCATCCAGAAACTCATAAAAATTTTCCATTCCGATTAATAATGCAATCGGCAAACCAATCGCTGACCAAACAGAATATCGACCGCCCACCCAGTCCCAAATAGAAAAAATTTGCGCCTCAGGAATCCCAAATTCCCTAGCGCGAGAATGCGCAGCTGTGACCGCCACAAAATGAGAAGAAATTGTGTCGGTGCCGAGTTTTGCTTGCAACCAATCCCGAATCACTTCTGCATTTGAAATAGTTTCAATCGTCGTAAAAGATTTAGAAGAAATAATAAAAAGCGTTCTTTCCGGATCAATTTGTTGCAATACATCATTAATTTGTGCGCCATCAATATTTGAAATAAAGTGGCAACGTAAATTTTTATCAGCATAATCAGACAATGCATGGGTCACCATCAACGGCCCTAAATGTGAACCGCCAATACCAATGTTCACGATATCACGAATGGATTTCCCCGTAGCGCCGCGCCAAGTGCCATTGCGCACTTCATCGGTAAAATGCTGCATTTTCTCAAGCATGGCGTGGATATCTTGCATGATATTGTGATTATTTAGCATTAAACATTTATTTTTACGATCACGTAACGCGGTATGCAAAGCAGGTCGTTTTTCTGTAGAGTTGATAAGATGACCCGTAAAAAGAGAATTAATGTAATCGGATAAATTGCTGTCCTGCGCAAGTTGCGTCAATAACTGAATAGTTTGCTGATCAACTCGGTTTTTGGAAAAATCAAATAAAATGTCACCAAAAGTAAGTGAAAATTCAGAAAAACGTTGCGGATTCGCTTCGAACCATTCCTGCATAGAATGATGCGCAATCTGTTGGTGATGTTGTTTGAGGGCTTGCCACGCAGCAAGCTCTGTTAGCTTATCCATAGAGGCTCGAATAAAACGCATAGAATAACGTATTTTGTCGCCTATTCCAACGCTTGCAGCCATCGAGCCAATCGGAGTAGTATATTGATAAAATTATCAGGCGATGGATCATGGACGAATTATTTCAAAATTTAGAAACACGTATCAAATCACTCATGCAGAAATGCGAAGAACTCGAGCATGCAAATGTCAGCTTAAAACAAAGCAAATCTGACCTCCAGCGTGAGAAGGATGCATTACAGGCAAAAAACAAAATGGCGATATCACATATTGAAAGCATACTTTCACGTCTTAAATCAATCGAGAGTGCCTAATGACGAACAAGCTGACTGAAGCAACGATTGAAATTTTAGGTAAACCCTATCAAATAAAATGTCCTGATTCTGAAATAGAATCTTTGCAAAAAGCAGCTTTGTATCTGGAAGAAAAAATGCAGCAAGTGCGAAGCTCCGGAATTATTCCGATAGATAAAATCGCAGTCATTGCTGCTCTCAATGTGGTATATCAATTATTGAATTTTGATAGCATTAAAGAAAATGCGCTACAAAATATCAATCAACGCTTACAAGACTTACAAACCAAAGTAGAAGAAGCGTTGCAGACGTCAGAATGACGATAATTTCCAAATTAGAATTAAGAAAAACGCTGTTAACCAAGCGTCGCCAAGTCACGGCAATTGAACGCCAAGTGGCGGGTCAGGAAGCGGCTAAACTATTTTCCGCAACTGAAATTTTTCAAAATAGCCAACACATCGCGTGCTATTATCCACTGCCAAATGAATTTGATTGTTTGCCTATCATCCAGGCAATTTGGACTGCCAAAAAAAATTGTTATCTACCCATTAGCACTATCGATAAAAAATTAGAGTTTGTAATTTATCAGGAAAACACAGAATTACAGCCCAATCAGTATCTGATTTTAGAGCCAACAGGAACGGCTAGCATTGCATTAGATGAATTAGACGTTGTGTTTTTTCCGCTAGTTGGTTTTGATCCGCAAGGCAATCGCTTGGGAATGGGCGGTGGTTATTATGATCGCACATTTGAAATCATGCGAAATACGAATAACCAAAAATGTCAGCTCATCGGCCTGGCTTATGAATTTCAGCAAGTCCCAGCACTGCCAGAAGATCCATGGGATGTGGCATTAGATGGTGTGCTAACCGAAAAAAGAATTATTATTTTTTAATCACGTTATTGTAGGGGCGGTCCCTACGTAGAATGCACCGTCCGATACAATCGAATCGTTATTTTTTCCAGCGTCGCTAATCCATCCAACACCGTCTCATCCACAATAGGCATAAAAGCTTCGATTTTAGGTAAGGTATCAATAATTTCAATGATGACGGGCAAATCAGTCGAGAGCTGTAAAATTTTAGCAGTGTGAATGTGACTACGCGCACCAAAACCGACAATACCGCGCAACACAGTCGCGCCAGCTAATTTCTCTTGTTTAGCGCGTTTCACAATCCACTCATAAAGCGGCATACCGTCTTTTTTATCACTTTCGCCAATAAAAATTCGCAGTAAGTATCCTTCCTCTGGAAGCATTTTAATATCCTTTTATAAAAATCGAGAAACCGTGTAGCCACCCCACACGGCACCTAAGCCCACAAATACTTGTACGCAGACATTAATTGCAGCATAAAGAAATTGTCCGTCACGGAGTAAATTAAAAGTGTCATAACCAAATGATGAGAAAGTCGTGAAACCGCCCAAAATTCCAATGAAAATGAAAATACGTACTTCAGGCGTAAATGCCTCACGCGTTTCAGCAAGCCCACTTAAAAACCCAATGAGTAAACAGCCGATAATATTAATAATCAGCACGCCATAAGGAAATTGCGGATAATCCGCCAAGCTGTATACCCAATTATTTAAAAGATAACGCAGCATTGAGCCAATTAAGCCACCAAAACCCGCGAGAAGTACATTTATCATAGTCAGACCTATTCATTCTTAATCATTCGAGTTAAAAATGGAATCAATGCAAAACTGATAAGTGCCATCGGTAATGAAATTATGCCATACACCATGAATGCATGCGCATAAATAGGCAACGATGCTTCAGCTGACAAGTGCAGAGGAACTGCGGCAATATTTGCGAGCGTTCCTCCCAGAGCAAATGATACAGCCTGAGAAAAAAACCAAACCCCCATCATCATGCCGACCAAATGTTTAGGACTGAGCACCGTTATCATCGCTAACCCAATGGGCGAAATTAATAATTCGGCGATCGTTTGTAAAAGATAACTAGCACACAGCCACCACGGCGATGTTTGCCCATTCACCCCAAAAAATTTTGCGCCAAAGGCCAGTAGAAAAAATCCCGCGCTTATCAAGAACACACCCAGCGCAAATTTCATTTGAATAGAAGGATTCGAATTAGCATGATCCATGCGTATCCAGAGACGACTTAAAATAGGGCTTAACAAAATAATAAAAAAGGGATTAAAAAATTGGGTTGCCTCCGCATCCAGTGGAATGCCCAACATACGATGTTCCATATTGCGATCCGCAAATAACATCAATGAAGTAAAAGCTTGATTGTAGAGCGACCAAAACGCGACCGAAATCACAATCAAGATTAGGCTCGCAAACATTTTTTTCCGTTGCGCCAGCGGTTCTTTCAGCAAAAAATAAATCACGATTAATAAAATAATAACGCCCGCCACTTCCATTAACAAATTGGTTATCATGGGATAATGGAAAGCCACCATGCATAACGCAATACAGGCAAGCGTACCGAGAGTAAGAGTTAGATAAAATGAAACAGCCAATGGCTTCTGCGTTTTGCGACCTTTAGGATAAAGACCCGCGCCATTCAAATATTTTTTTCCAAACATAAAAATAACTTGGCCAATTGCCATGCCAATCGCAGCAAGAATAAAACCCGCATGCCAACCATATTTCGTTACTAAAGCGCCTGCAATTAGAGGAGGAATGAGCGCGCCAATATTGATGCCCATATAAAAAATAGTGAAACCGCCATCCCGACGCGGATCATTTTCTTTATAAAGCTCACCCAGAATGCTTGATACATTCGGTTTAAAAAAACCATTCGCACAAATTAAAATACTTAAGCCCAGGAAAAACATCGTCTGGTTTTGTAAGGCAGAAACCAGATAAGCAATAATAAATAAAACACCACCAATCGTGATGGCACGTTGAAATCCTAAATAGCGATCAGCCAGGTAACCGCCGATGGTGGGCGTCAAATACAAGAGAGAACTAAATGCAGCATACAAAAGATTGGCCTGCTTATCTTGCATGAACAAGCCTTTCGTCATATACAAAATGATAATGGTTTGTATGGTATAAAAACCAAGTCGCTCCCAAAGCTCGGTAAAAAATAAAAGATAAAGAGTTTTGGGTTGAGCATCAGGAATGGATTTATTATTGTTTTGCATAAATTTAAAATCTTATAAAGTTAGTGAAATACAATCGAGTCAATATGGCATAAAATAGCATGACTGTCATCTGACCGCGTCATCCAAAGGGAGTGCAACCGATGTTTTCAGAGCTGCGCAAACGAGCAAAGAAAGCAGGACAACCGCCTGGTACGGCTGTTTATATCGGCGGGAAAAAAGCGACGGAAACACATATTACCGTCCTCACTTATTCGGAACATGACTTCCATGAAGCGGAAGGAAAAACACTCGCAGATTGTATGCCGACCCAAAAAGAACCGGGGGTTACCTGGGTTCATGTCGAGGGTTTGAAAGATGCTACAGTGATACAAGAGCTCGCCAAAAAATATAATCTACACCCGCTGACTGTCGAAGATATTTTGAATGTCGATCAGCGTCCAAAAGTTGAAGAATTTGAAGGGTATGCTTACATCACCTTAAAAATGTTGGCGTGGCATACCAAGCGCAATTTTTTTACAACGGAACAAATTAGTTTTGTCGTAGGCAATGATTTTTTACTTTCATTTCAGGAGAGTCAAAGCGAGCATTTCAAACAAATTCGCGAACGTTTGCGTAGTGTATCGAATCAACGAATGCGTCAACAAGGCAGTGATTATCTCGCTTATCGCTTAATGGATTCAGTGGTGGATTATTATTTTGTGGTGCTGGAAGGTATCGGCGATCAAATAGAAAAAGTAGAAGACACCATTATTGCCGATCCACAACAAAAAAATACCCGCACGATTTATCGTTTAAAACGGCAATTGATGATATTGCGCAAATCCATTTGGCCAATGCGTGAAGCAGTGAGTCACATGACCCAAATGGAAGGTGCTTTGATTTCGCAGTTTACGCGGGTTTATTTGCGGGATCTTTATGATCATGTAGTGCAAGCCATTGATACGGTTGAAACTTTTCGTGAAATGTTGTCTAGCATGCTGGATGTCTATTTATCGAGTTTGACTAATCGCATGAATGAAATCATGAAAACGTTAACCATCATTGCGACTATTTTTATACCGATCACGTTTATTGCCAGTCTTTACGGCATGAATTTTGTTAACATGCCTGAATTGCATTGGCACTGGGGATATTATATGGCCCTAGGCATTATGTCGGTGGTTGTTTTTATTATGTTATTGTATTTTCGAAGGAAAAAATGGATTTAAAGTGAGTCTGTAACTTGCTCATTTTATTCGTATTTGCTATAAAGATGGTTTATTTTCCCACAGCACCTTTAAGTGGGCTATAATTAACATAAACAGAGGGAGGTTGTTATGTTCAAACTACGTAGTCTTGCTGTCACCCTGGCGTTTGCTGTTGTTTCTAGCATGGGTCTGGTTTCAATTTCATCCGCAGATTCAACTCGATTCGCTCCTCCAGTAGGAGAGATGAACACGCAGAGCAATCGAATTTATCTTCACTTAAAAGTTAGTTTTCGTTTTACAAGTCCCAATAGTTATTCTTACTGTGCACAGAAGACGGCGCCAAAACGGTGGGGTTTTAACATTTTTGTATGCCCAAGTAATTCCGCTATTAATACCTCTCTGACGATCAGTGAAACGAATGCGTATAATACTGTCTGCAAAAAACAGGTAAGTGCTACTAGTATACCGAATGTGTTTATTCGTCCTTATGGTAATGGGGGCGCTACAATGGACCCTCTCCCATGCGAAGTGGAAGTAGGAGCTTGGGTTCCAAGTTCTGTGCTTAAAACGATAGGGACTGGTACGGCGACTTCAGTGCTAATATTAAATCAGCCAGTTTATGTTAGCTTCCAGAATGGAACTATTCCACATGTTCAACCAACGTCTACTAAAACCTACTTTGACGTATCAGGTCTTTGGGGGCAGGTGGGCGGTGGAGATAATCCAGCTTTTATAAAACAGCTTATGCCTAACGGATTCTATTCAGTCAATATAACTTTTCCGGCATGTAGTAATACACCAAATTGTTAATTTAATAAAACGGGTTGGGCTTATCCCAACCCGTTTTAGTTTTTAGATTTGTACCATGTCGGATAATTCACGCAGCGCAATAAAAAACATCGTGTAATCGATATTGCTACTTCCATAAAGCAATTCTAATAATTTTTCCCAGCGTTGTTGCATATGGGGTTGTTTCTCTAACCAAGAATCGATAAGAGTCAGAATATTGTTTTCTTTTTTGTTGCTTTGTAAAACCACGATAGACAAGCGACGTTGCAAACTGTCTAATTCATCCCGCAATGCTAAGCGAGCCATGGTATTCCAGTGTCCTTCGCGTGAATCATTGGCAATTTGATCGCGGAACCAGACAAGATTAAATTTTCCTCCGATGGCGAAGTACACTTCGGCTGTTTTAACGAGCTCCAATTTATTCTGCGTTGCAACTTCTGTTACATTCAATGCCGTATACATTCCGCGTGCGATCGCAATTTTACGCGCAATATGTTCTTCAATGCCTGCATTCGTAAAGTGGCCAATTATTTTTTCTAAATATGTTTTGGTGACACCAATCATGAGTTTAGGAACTATATCTTCCAGTTTGCCGATAGCATTTTTGTAATGCGCAATTATTTTAGTGAGATCGCCTTTTAATCTATCACTACGTAAAAACCAGCGCGTAGAAAGATTCAGCAATTGTCTAATATGATGCAACAATTCATATTGGATTTGCACGGAGACTTGAAAATTTAGCGAATCAATTAAATGATGTAATTGATCTGTGCCATAGGCATTGGCAGCGACAGTATAAGCCCGCGCAATTTCAGCAATAGATGCGCCTGTTTCTGTTTGCAATCGATAAACAAACGTGATGCCAACCGCATTGACAATTTGATTGCTGACTTGGGTTGCAATAATTTCACGACGCAACCGATGTTCTTCCATGGATGTTAAATACATTTTGGCGAGCAAGGTTGGAAAAGCTGTTTTTAGCGCGCCTACAAAAAAAGAATCATCGGGTAGATCAGACTTCAATAATTCATTTTTAATATGAATTTTGGTATAGGCCAACAACACAGCTAACTCAGGCCGTGTTAAGCCCTGCCCCGCTGCTTTACGATCCAATAATTTTTTGTCATCAGGAAGAAATTCAACGGCGCGATCTAAATGAACAGAAGTCTCAAGTTCTTTAATATAATTTTGATAAAGACCTGTGTAATGCACGGTGCGCATAGAAGAAAAACTCATGACGAGCGCTTGATTATAATTATCTTTCAAAACTAAATGGCCGACATCATCCGTCATTTTAACTAATAATTGATTGCGTTTTTTCTCAGTGAGCGCACCTGTATTAACTTCTTTGTCCAACAAAATTTTGATATTCACTTCATGGTCAGAGCAATCAACGCCCGCTGAATTATCGATAAAATCAGTATTAATAATTCCGCCTTGCAAAGCATATTCCACACGACCTAATTGTGTAAAACCAAGATTGCCACCTTCGCCAACAACTTTACAACGCAATTCATTGCCGTTAATGCGGCAAAATTCATTGGTTTTATCGCCTACTGCGGCATGTGTTTCAGTGGATGCTTTAACATAAGTGCCAATGCCACCATTAAAAAATAATTCGACCGGCGCTTTTAATATGGCACGGATTAATTCATTTGGCGTAAGTGAATTTTCTTCTATACCCAGTGCTTTTTTCACTTCAGACGTAATTGCAATCGACTTGCTTGAACGTTTATGAACACCACCGCCTGCAGAAAGTAATTTTGGATTGTAATCCTGCCAGGATGAAATGGGTAAATTAAACAAACGCACACGTTCATTATAAGATTTTTCAGCGTCAGGATTCGGATCAAGAAAAATATCGCGATGATCAAATGCAGCAACCAGTCGAAGTTTTTTCGAATAAATCATGCCATTGCCGAATACATCACCACTCATGTCACCGACGCCAATGACCGTGAAGGTTTGTTTTTCCATATCCAAATCAATTTCACGAAAATGACGTTTAATGGATTCCCATGCGCCGCGTGCTGTAATCCCCATTTTTTTATGGTCATAACCCGCAGAGCCACCCGATGCAAACGCATCGCCTAACCAGAAATCGTATTCTTTAGAAATACTATTCGCAATATCAGAAAACGTAGCGGTTCCTTTGTCTGCTGCGACCACGAGATAGGGATCATTGTCGTCATAACACACGACATTTTTCGGCGGAATCACTTTGTTATTTTTTAAATTATCAGTTAAATCAAGCAGACCGCGGATAAATGATTTATAACAAAAAACGACTTCCTGCTGAATCATTTCGCGAGTTGCAATGGGCGGCAGGGTTTTAAGTACGAAACCACCTTTTGCGCCAGATGGCACGATCACAGCGTTTTTGACTTTTTGCGCTTTCATCAAGCCCAGGACTTCGGTACGAAAATCTTCACGTCGATCAGACCAGCGTAATCCACCGCGTGCGACTTTGGCGCCACGTAAATGAATACCTTCAAAGCGCGGCGAATAAACAAAAATTTCATACATTGGGCGAGGCAGTGGAAGTTCTGGCACTTTGCTCGAATCTAATTTAAAAGAAAGATATTCCTTTGGGACACCATCCGACGTTGTCTGAAAATAATTCGTGCGTATCGTCGCTATAATCATGTGCCAGAAGCGACGCATGATACGATCTTCATCCAGACTCGTAATTGCTTCCAGACTTGCTTGAATTTTTGTTTCTAAATCAGCAATTTCTTTTTTAACAGATGATTTTTGATTTAAACCAAATTTTAAATTAAATAACCGAATTAAATCTTTGACGATTGCGGCATGAATCACGACGGTTTTTTCAATATAAGCCTGGCTAAACAAAAAACCGGTTTGCTGCATGTATTTTGCGTAAGCGCGAATTATAGTAATTTCACGCCAGGAAAGTCCTGCGCCTAAAATAAGTTTATTGAAACCGTCATTTTCAGAAATACCAAAACGAATTTTTGCGAAAGCTTCTTCAAAATTGTCTTCGATATCCTTTATGTTAAATGAGTCAGAACGAGAGTAGCTCACACTAAAATCGCTGACCCAAACGGAGATATCTTTGTCGAGAATGACTTCATAAGGACGTTCGGTATACGTGCGTAAATCCATGTTTTCGACCATGGGAAGCACATCGGATAATGGAATGGGTTTTCCGTATTGATAAAATTTCAAACGTAATGGATATTCAGCTTTAGCGATTTGATAAAGATCCGTTTGAAATGGATTTTCTTTGGAAAGTTTTTCTATTTGTAAAATATCTTTGACCGCGTCTTCAGGAGAATTTTGTTCACAATAACTGGTTGGAAAAGCAGTACTGTATTTCTCGGTCAGTGCTTTTCCATTTTTAGCACCTATTTTTTTTATTAATTGTTGCTCTAATTCTTCTTTCCAAGTACGCGCCATCTTTAAGTCCTTTTAAATTTAAATCTAACGTAGCAAACATTATACCCCTATATCCTATTAATATTAAAATCATTATAATCAATTCACCTTCCATCACTTTTCGTGACCTTCTATGCTGCAATCATTATTTAAGCTTAAAGAAAATAAGACATCAGTGCGCATCGAAATTCTTGCGGGATTAACGACGTTTTTAACAATGTCATATATTATTTTTGTCAATCCGGCCATTTTGGCTGAGACAGGAATGGATGCGGGCGCTGTGTTTGTTGCAACTTGTCTGGCTGCGGCATTTGGCTCCGCCATGATGGGCATATTGGCAAATTATCCGATTGCGTTAGCGCCTGGAATGGGTTTAAACGCGTATTTTACTTATAGCGTCGTATTGGGGTTTGGGCATACCTGGCAAGTTGCATTGGGCGCCGTTTTTATTTCGGGCGTCATTTTTCTTGGGTTGAGTATTTTGCCGGTGCGCGCATACATTATCAATAGCATACCAAAATCATTAAAAGTCGGAATTGCCGCAGGCATTGGATTATTTCTCTGTATCATTGGATTTAAAAGCGCAGGAATTATTACTGGGAGTCGTGAGACTTTAGTGACGTTAGGTAATTTACATCAGCCAACGACCCTGCTTGCGATTTTAGGATTTTTTTTGATGATAGGGCTCGATGTTTTAGGCATCATGGGTTCTGTCATTATCAGTATTTTAACGATTACGGCATTAAGCATCGGTTTGGGTTATAGCAAATTTGATGGCGTATTTTCTATGCCACCCAGTATCATGCCTACTTTATTGCAAATGGATATCAAAGGCGCATTTAGTTTAGGGTTGGTTACGATTGTTTTCGCATTTTTATTGGTAGATTTATTTGATAATACGGGAACATTAATTGGTATTGCGTATCGCGCTGGATTTATCGATAAAAATGGCAAATTGCCACGCATTGGACGCGTGTTATTAGCAGATAGTTCAGCTGCCATTATGGGCGCTTTGCTCGGCACATCGACTACCACCAGTTATGTGGAAAGCTCAGTTGGCGTGAAAGCCGGTGGTCGTACGGGTTTGATGGCAGTGGTGGTTGCTTTGTTGTTTTTGCTCGCGTTATTTTTATCGCCACTTGCTGCATCCATCCCAAAATTTGCAACGGCACCCGCGCTGATTTATGTTGCATGCATGATGGCGCGTGCATTGACTGAAATTGAATGGGAAGATTTGACGGAATATGCGCCTGCAGTCATTACAGCTATTTCCATGCCATTGACGTATTCTATCGCGGATGGCATTTCATTTGGGTTTATCTCCTATACAGCAATAAAAATAGTAAGTGGTCGCTATCGTGATTTAAATTGGGCTCTCGTTATATTGGCGCTTGCTTTTGTTGTTAAATATTATTCATTAGGGACTTGAATATGTTTATCCGTAATCTTCAAAAATATTTTGCCGGATATAAAAAGCCTGCAAGAGAAACCGCGACGCGCGATGAATTGCGTGATCCGCGTTTTACCTGTCGTGAGTTTGTTGAAGATGCTTTAGTGAAGGAAGCGCCAGGAATGTTGGGACGCGTATTTAATGAATTTCCATTGCTGCATCCCATTCCTCCTGCACTTTCTTTTAAATGGCTCACGCAATTTGATCTGCTGATTAAATCGATGCGGCTCACTGAAAAGCAGGGCGATATTACGATAGCGGTTGACGCCAAAGCCGAAGAGCAAACGCAAATCTGGTTAAAGGAAGTGCTTGCGACAGCGTGTCATGAATTACTGGATGATGATGGAAAATTAAAACAGGAAATCGTTGATAAGTTAGAGTTGGAACCCGTAATAAAAGCCTGGAAAAATACGCCTCAGTTTGCTCAGATTGAAAGGCAAGTTGTCTATTCCTTTTGCGTACAACTTCTTTTGGGCGCTGTGCAACTGCTGTGGTTGAAAAAAATGTTTCCTGATTATGTTGAAAATAATGGCGATCCACGTATGACGGGGCAAGCGGTTCGTTACATTGAAAAATCACTGATTGATGATAGCACTAAAGCATGGACGCCATTTTTTCTAAAACAATTCGAACTATTTGAAGAAAGCAAAACGGTACTTGAAAAATGTATCGCAAAATTAAGAAAAACGCCGAATGATGAATTAAATGAAACTATTCAGAAAATGTCGCAGGAATCACAAATCATCGTCGACGCAGGTAAAACAAATCCTGTGATTTGGAAGGAGCAAGTCGAGTTATGGATTGACATCATGTATTATTTTAAACTACGCGATGATTTGGTAAGAGTGCAGTTGATTCATGCCATGCTTTCCACGGTAAAAGATGTATTGATGTATGAAATTTTGCATCGCTCAGATAGCGCTATCGAAAAATATCAGCTCTCCGACGATATCTTAAACAAGTATAGTGAATGCGATTTATTTATTAATGCACCCGAACTAATTGAGTCGCAAAATGATTTGCCTGCCGCACAGCTCGATACATTAAGCAATATTTTGAGTGTCAGCTCGCGTTTTCTTTTTGCTATTCCTCAATCGATATTTTACTATGCCGGTTTTTATCAGCCAGCTACTTGCAAAGTTGAAGCGATTGAAATGGATGTAGCGCCTGCTGTAAAACGTCGAAGTGTTGTTTCATAAGGATAAAAAGAGATGTCAATGTTGGTGTTATTTATTTTAATTGTATTGTCTGGCTGTTTTGCTTTTTTTCGATGTGTTAAATCAAGCGTTGTTTTGTTTATGCTTTCTGTGGTTGGTTTTATCTGGATTGGCGGCGGATTTCTTCCGCATCTTTTACTTGATCGACTGCAGAAAAATTTTATTCCATTAGAAAAACCAATCTGGCAAAAACAAAATGCCATGATATTGCTTGGCGCGGGTACTCTGCATGTGCCTAATGAAAATAAAATTGTACCTACTGTAATTGCTTATGCACGAATTTATGAAGCAGCGCGGCTTTATTTTTCTTGTAAAAAAGATTCAGTAGGCTGTTCTGTGATTGTGAGCGGCGGTGATGCGGCAGCGGCGGGTGAATCTGAAGCGGTCATTTATCAAAAAGCATTAATCGATCTTGGTGTTGCAAGTTCCGATATTATTTTAGAACAAAACAGCAGGAACACGTATCAAAATGCAGAATTCACGAGCGCGATTTTGCAAAAGCAATCGTTTAATCAAATTGTGTTAGTGACATCTGGAATTCATATGGAGCGCGCGCTGTTATATTTTTCGGCTTTTGGTGTTAAGCCGACGCCTGCGCCTTCTGATTATTTGTCAGCAATGACATCGTATTTTCCGCTGGGATACAATTTTGCAATGGCTGATTTTGCATTGCATGAATACTTGGGTGTGGCGAGATTTCATCTTTATAATTATTTAGGCTGGAATAAGCATAGTGCCGCGCCAGGGGCTTTGTAGTTGTCATGCTTGTCATCCTGAACGTAGTGAAGGATCTCCACGTTATAATACGGAGATCCTTCACTACGTTCAGGATGACAAGCGGTTTAAGTGGGGATAGTTAATGCAAATCTGGGTCGATGCGGACGCTTGTCCAAATGTCATCAAAGAAATTTTATTTCGAGCAGCCACGCGCACCAAAACGTGGGTGATTTTAGTATCAAATCAACCATTGTATTCGCCGCCGTCTTTATATATCAAAAAAAGAGTCGTATCGAAGGGATTTGATGTGGCGGATAATCAAATTATTCAAGATATGCAGAAAGGCGATTTGGTAATTACTGCAGATGTTCCACTCGCAAGCGCAGTCATTGAAAAAGGTGGTATTGCATTAAATCCACGCGGTGAATTGTATTCAGAAAATAATATAAAACTAAGACTGTCACTAAGAGATTTTAGCGAAGGATTGAGAAATAGCGGAGTTTCAATAGGTGGGCCAGCAAAATTGAGCAAGAAAGAGATCCAGGCTTTTGCAAACAGCCTGGACCAATTTCTTACTGGACAGAAATAACTGCTTATTCGATAACAGTAACTTCTTCAGCTTGTAAGCCTTTTTGTCCTTGAGTAACGGAAAACTCTACGCGTTGGCCTTCCTCTAAGGATTTGTATCCACTTCCGGTAATCGCTTTAAAGTGAACGAATACATCGTCGCCTTTATCGCGTTGAATAAACCCAAACCCTTTGCTATTGTTGAACCACTTAACGGTTCCTTTTTCACGCGTTGCCATAAAATAATAAACCTCAATTTAATTAACAAAAATAACCTGCGCTTAACCACTGATAACTTAGTGTACAGCGACAAGTTAGCATACTCTATCACAAATATTCCAAAAGAGTAATGAAGTTTTCAAAAATCATGCTATTATCGGCATATTTCTCTTAGCGTGATGCCCAATAACTGACCAAAATACCTTCATTTGCTAAGTATTGTTCCCGCCTCTATTTTCCAATTAGTCTTGTTTTTCAGCAAGTTGCCTTTTCCCAAGCAAATCTACATATCACGGCTATACTTGATATAAGATCAAAAATATATCAAATACTCAAAGTCTTAAGGATTATTGTTCTACTGCTTGTAGGAGAAGATAATGGGTCTGGGCCGCAATTACAGAGCTTTACAGCATCTGGCTGTTTTTTCATTATCGTTAATGATGGCGGATGCAACGTTTGCCAATCCGGTTTTAGGCGGTGTCGCGTCGGGTCAAGTCACAGTTAATCAAACTCCGAATAACACAGTTGTGAATCAATCGAGTCAGAAAGCCATTATCAATTGGCAAAGTTTTAATATTGGTAATAAAGAAAAAACGCAATTCGTCCAGCCTGATTCAAACTCTGTTGCATTGAATCGTATTAGTCCCAATCAAGGGGCGTCACAAATTTACGGTCAGTTGAAAGCAAATGGCAAAATTATTTTAGTGAATCAGGCGGGGATATATTTTGGTCCCACTGCGCGAGTGGATGTGGGTGGAATTATTGCATCGACTAGCGATATCAGCGATGTGAATTTTTTAGCGGGAAAATATAGTTTTGACAAGGCATCACCCAATGCGGGTTCCGTCATAAATGAAGGAAGAATACGCGCGGCAAATAATGGTTTGGTTGCACTCATCGGAACAAATGTAAGTAACGATGGAACGATTGAAGCACATGCAGGCAATATTGTTTTGGCATCCGGAAATAAATTCACCATTGATATGTATGGCGATCAATTAGTAAATTTTAGTGTTGATGAAGAAACAACAGCCGCGGGTGTCGATCATAAAGGTAATAAAATAACGGAGGGTGTTAGAAACAGCGGCGCATTGATTGCAGATGGTGGAAAAATTATTTTATCCGCGAGAGCTGCGCGCGGTGTCGTCGATAACGCAATCAACATGAAAGGCGTCGCACAAGCGCGTTCTGTATCACAACGCAATGGTGTCATTATTTTAGATGGCGGTAATGGTCGAGTGAGAGTGGCTGGTCGAATTGATGCATCAGGAAGAAGATCAGGTTTGCACGGTGGTACCGTTAAAATTTTAGCGAAATCTATCCGTATACATGCGCCTTCAGTGATTGACGTGAGTGGTGCAGCAGGTGGTGGTGAAGTTTTAATTGGTGGAAATTATCAGGGACAAGGTCCAGAACAAAATGCGTCTTCAACGCGAGTGGATAAAGGCGTCAGGATTAATGCAGACGCAGTTCAGAATGGAAATGGCGGAAAAGTGATTGTCTGGTCTGACGATGACACGCATTTTTATGGCAGTATTTCGGCACAGGGCGGCGCACAAGGGGGTGATGGTGGGTTCGTTGAAACATCGGGTCATTATCTGGATGTTGCCAATGCAAAAATTAATTTGCTAGCGCCTCATGGTACAGCCGGAACCTGGTTGCTCGATCCTGAAAATTTAACGATTCAAACAGTAGGCCCAACGACTGCTACAGCAACTCCAACCACATTTACCGCTAATGTCGACAACTCTATATTGACTGTTACAGATTTACAAAATGCATTGGCCACCGCCAGTATTACGGTATTAACAGGCACGGGTGGCGCTCAGGCTGGCGATATTACCATTGCAAATTCTTTCTCATGGGCAGTCGGCACCAAGCTTACCATCAGCGCATATCGCAATATCACGATTAACCCAGGAGTCACAATATCCAACGCTGTAGGAGGCAGTATAACCTTGCAGGCAAACAGGTTAGCAGCATTCGCGGTGGGTTCGGGAGATGGGATTGTGACAAATAATGGCACGCTTACAATGAGTGGTGGCGGTCGAATCGTTGTTTATTACACGCCAATCAGTTACACCGCGCCTGTCACTTATGTGAATACGGGCAATGATCAGGTGACAGCTTATATGCTGGTGAATGATGTGAATGATTTGCAAAACATAAATTTTAATGCGACTAGTTTAGGTGGCACTTATGCATTAAATCGTCGTATTGATGCCACTGCAACCAGTGGCTGGAACAGCGGAGCGGGATTTTTACCAATAGGTACTAGCTTACTTCCATTTACGGGTAGATTTGAAGGTAACAATCATACTGTCGTGAACCTCTATATTAATCGTCCATCCCTGAGTAATGTGAGCCTCTTTGGCGCCACGTCAAATGCAACCATTACAGACCTTGGTCTGGTCAATTCTGTCATTATCGGTAATCAAAATGTGGGTGGTATTGTTGGTTTGTTTTCCGGTGGAGCGTTAAATATTGCATTTACACAAGGTGGTTCAGTTAGCGGAGTTAATAATGTCGGTGGTGTGATTGGACAGATTCAGTCTGGAACTGTCTCAAACCTCGCGAATACAAACTCTGTATTTGCCTCTTCTTCAGTTGCAGGTGGCATAGCCGGCATAAACCAGGGCTCTATTTTAACTTCCTATAGTCAGGGTTATGTCTCTGGAAGTGGTGCGGGCGGATTGGTCGGGAGCAATAATGGAATAGGTACTGCGACATCCAGTTACTGGGATACCGACACATCAGGACAATTAGGTAATGCCTCCGGTGGTGGTACAGGCGAAACAACTACTCTATTACAGTTCGCTCGTCCCGGCGGTTTTTCATCCAGCATATGGAACATTGTTGCCGGAAAATCCTATCCTTATTTAACTGCTTTTAATTCAACTGCACCACGCATTCTCTCTGGCACAGCGCCTCTTGGTGGAGGTATTACACTGCTGCTTGCAAATAACGGTAGCCAAATCGATAGTACAACTACCGGTGCGAACGGTTATTTTTATTTTCAGGAGCATAATGGCACGATAGGAAATGATACTCCTTACCTGATTTATCTGAGTGGCGGTGGCATGGTTGGTAATATCTTGGGACTTGCTGCTGCAAATAACGGAAGTACAACGTCCCTTAGTTTGATTGCAAATACGATTCAAACCAACTTAGGCAGTAGCAATTTTTCCACGACAGATATGGCCACAGCCGCAGGTGCATTGTCTGACGCAAATATCCTGTACTCAATTTCAGGCAATAATCTCACGTTGGGTAATGCAACGAATCCAAACGTTACATTACAAACTTCTGGTACCGGTGATTTCACAATAAACCATACTATCAGTTCAAATGGCACAACTACGGGTTTGAATCTGGATACGCCAGTTACTATTAATACAACAGATATTACGACAACAGGCGCGCAATTTTATAATGATACAGTGCTCTTGAGTGCAAGTGGTTTAACGACACTTACGTCGAGCGGAGCAGGTGGTATTTTCTTTGGTGACACAGTAGATGGACCACAAGGATTAATTATTGGTAATGGCAGTGGCAATGTAACATTTAATGGTATTGTCGGCGGCACGTCGTTAGCCAGTTTGTTTATTGGTGCAGGTAATCCCACGGCGATTAATGTAACTAGCGTTACGACCAGCGGTTCACAAACTTATAATAGCGCTGTGAATCTGGGTGCAGGTGCTCTCACCACATTCACTTCTGATGCAGGGGATATCAATCTGGGCGACACGCTCACGGGTGGGGGGCAATCATTAACTTTAGTGGGTGGTGCAGGCGGCAATCATCAATTTGCATTAACCAATCTGGTCAACGTCGATGAACTCACTATTACTGGTGATTCATCTGTTGAGAATACTATCGATTTTAGCGGATATGTTGTGCCGATTGTTCTGACACTCTCAGCACCATCCTCAGGCACTGTGCTTGATTCGGGTTCTTTGGAGACGAATACTTCGAATCCAATTGGTTCATTTACACAAATACAACAAGCAATCGGCACCAATAGTGGGCAAAGCATCCTGGTATTGCCTAACATACCTGACATCAGTGTTACATACACGAACGTTGCTCATACATCGGGCTTTATTTCTGATCCTTTCTTCTATATTAATTTTGTCATCGCCAATCCACCCATTCCACCCACTCCTCCAACGCCGCCAACCCCGCCAACCCCAACACCAACTCCAGATCCGGCTCCGGCTCCGGCTCCATCACCAGCCGAAATTAATAATTACGTCATTAGCGGTTCAGCAGTCGACATTGTTGATGCGGCTGAGGTTAATGATAATTCCGATAATGTTTCTCAGAACATAACTGAGATAATCAAACAGCAAGAACAGTACCATGCAGCCAACCGAGTTTGTTTCTCATCGATAAGAAGTTCCTCCTCAAACGAGCATGAGTATTGCCTGAATGATAAAAAATAAGAATGGGGAGAGTTATCCACAATTTCTGTGGATAACTTTGTGATTAAGTATGCCAAAACCTGGGGGTGGTACTGTAGAAGATTTCTGAGTAAGCCGATGATTTTTTTAAAATAAAGCAAAAACACTTATTATTCAATAGATTAACCTGCATCAAGATGGTGGTTGTATTTCAGTTCGCTCTATCCACAAAAAAAATGTACGCATTTTAATCTGTGCACAATTCTCCAGGGTTTAAAGATAATTTTGCAGGCGCGCCAGGTTGTTCACAGACCAGCTTTGGTACTAAATAACCCGGTAAGCGTTGCGCCATTTCCCAATGCATTTGACGCGCGAGAGAATGCTTAAGATCAAAATGTGCGGCACCTTGCACTTTATCCAAAACATGCAGGTAATAAGGCAAAATTCCTGCTGCAAACAAGGCTTCACTTAATGCAATAAGCGTTTCAGCATTATCATTCACGCCGTGTAATAAGACCGACTGATTTAATAAAACAATGCCTGCTTTTATTAATTGTTGCATCGAATCAATGAGTTCTATACTGATTTCCTGGGGGTGATTGCAATGGACGACGAGCACGGTATTCAGGCGATTTTGGCTTAAAATGTCAATCAATTCTGGCGTGATGCGTTCTGGTATTACGATAGGCATACGACTATGAATACGCAGGCGGCGAAGATGAGGAATAGCAGCTAATTTATCGATTAACATTTTCAACATGGCATCACTCACCACCAATGGATCGCCGCCACTTAAAATAACTTCAGTTATTTCTGGATGCTGTGCAATGTATTGCAGTGCATGGTTCCACCCTTGGGTGCCGGGATTGTTTTTTTCGTAAGGAAATTCGCGGCGAAAACAATAACGACAGTTCACACCACACGTCCCTGTTAACGTTAATAACACTCTGCCATGATATTTATGCAATAAACCGGGGACTGGATTAACACGCGCTTCAGCTAATGGATCGTTGCCATAACCTGGTATCGTGTCGAGTTCAGCATGAATCGGTAGAACCTGGCGTAACAGTGGATCAGTAACCACGTTTTTTTGCATGCGCTTAATAAAACTTCGCGGGACTTTTAAAGGAAAAAGCTTTGCCGCGGCAAATGCTCCCTCCAGTAACGCTAAATCTAGATCAAGTAGAGTTAATAATTCTTTTGGATCTGTTACCGCATTCATCAAGGCAATCTGCCAATCTGCTTTTTTACTCGAACTTTGTGAATTCATTTTAATTTGGTCTTTGGAATATTTTATAAGAAGCGGGTATTATATGCCAAATCTGCAAAGGAGACCAAAATGGGCGTTTATACAACAAGTGAAATTCGTGGTGGCATGAAAGTGGTTATCGATGGTGACCCCTGCGTAATTATAGATAATGAGTTTGTTAAGCCGGGCAAAGGCCAGGCATTTAACCGAATTAAAACCCGCAATTTAAAGAGCGGACGAGTTGTTGAGCGTACGTACAAATCAGGCGATACGTTAGAAGCTGCCGATGTCAGCGATCTCGATGCGCAGTATCTTTATAATGATGGCAATGAATGGCATTTCATGTGTCAGACATCGTTCGAGCAATTTGTGATGAATGGCGAAACGGTAGCAGATTCAAGACAATGGCTGAAAGAACAATCCGATTGCATGTTGACACTTTGGAATGGAATTCCATTGGCAGTGACACCGCCTAATTTCGTTATTCTAAAAATTGCTGAAACAGATCCAGGTGTGCGCGGCGATACGTCTGGTGGCGGCGGTAAGCCTGCAAAATTGGAAACCGGCGCAGTCGTGCGCGTTCCATTATTTGTGTCGGAAGGCGAGCTTGTGAAAGTGGATACACGTACGGGCGAATATGTTTCCAGGGTAAAAGAATAAATATATTCATGTCAACCTGGCAACCCACTGCAACACTGGATACGTTAAAAAAACGCGCTGATATCATCGCAGCCATCCGAAAATTTTTTTTCGAACGCGCTGTGCTGGAAGTCGATACACCATTACTATCTCACGCGACTGTCACAGATCCACATGTAGTGGGAATTCCCGCCATTTTTAAACAAAATGGCGCGGCGCTTGAAGAACCAGTTTATCTGCAAACATCGCCCGAATATGCAATGAAACGGTTGCTCGCAGCAGGTTCTGGTCCTATTTATCAAATTTGCAAAGCCTTTCGGCAAGGCGATGTCGGACGTGTGCATAATCCAGAATTTACCATGCTGGAATGGTATCGCCCTGGTTTCGATCATCATGCATTGATGAATGAAATGGATGCGTTATTACAAACGATATTACAAACACCAGCAGCTGAACGTTTAAGTTATCACGAAGCATTCCAAAAATTTGTTGGAATTAATCCTCATGTCGCAACTACGCAAGAATTGATTCATTGCACCACGCAATTCGGAATTGATTTTCGAGAAGAAAAAAAGACTGACGACCGAAATTTATGGTTAGATTTATTATTAACGCATTGCATCGAATCGCGAATTGGTCAAGATCGCCCAGCATTTTTATATGATTTCCCGATCACGCAAGCAGCCCTTGCCAAAATTCGTTTTGAAGAAAATCCGCCTGTCGCATCACGTTTTGAAGTTTATTTCAAAGGACTTGAACTCGCGAATGGATTTCATGAATTGCAAAATGCAAAAGAACAACGCGCGCGTTTTGAAAATGATTTAATTAATCGAGAACAACCCGTGCCAATCGACGAACGTTTTTTGGCAGCGCTTGAAGCTGGATTGCCTGATTGCGCAGGCGTTGCTTTAGGAGTTGATCGATTGATTATGTTGGCGTTAGATTATCATTCGATAGAGGATATCGTGAGTTTCTCGTTTGAGAATGCCTGATAAAAACGTGACTCACTGCTTTTCGTGCCCGTGCCCGCGTGCGTGCCCGTGCCCGTTTTTTCTGAGCGGAAAAAAGGAATATATTCATGTTATCAACAATGGACAACGAAACAATTTTCTCAACATCTTCACACGATGAAATTGCATGGAAAAAAAATGAAATCAAAAAATTTTTTCAGCGCGCAAATAAAAACTTGCATGAAGTTAGCCTAACGCCATTAAGACCCATCGTTGCGAGTAAAAATACACAAACAAAAATAGATGAAACGCAGGCTATACATGCTTTTTATGACATCATTATAGAAATTAGAAACAGAGTGTTGGAAGTACCACCCGAAGAAAAAGTAAATAGAAAACTCAATAAAAATTATAAGAGAATGTCTTTAGATAGATTGCGTGAGGAGGAACATCAAGCTACCGAAACACACGAATTATTACAAAAAAAACCGCGAATATATGCAAACCAACGTAGTCTTGTGGATAGTTTAGAAACTATAACTAACAAAGATAATTTTTTAAGTGACCCAGACAATCGAGATGCCTTGGTTTTTGAGATTTTTTCTATTTTGCTACAAGGCGAAAAATCAGATGTTTTACCTATTTTATTAACATGGCTTGAAGCTATGTCAATGCTTAAAATTGCAGAAAGAGGCATAATCCTGTTTTTCAAAGAACTCTGCCGTTTTAAAATCGAAGAAAGAAAAACATTTGAAAGCGGAGAGTATCTGCTAGACCCTGTTGCTAATTATTTAGAACAGTTTCGAGTACAACCCACTAATGAAAATGCTACTTGGGATACTATACAAACGTTAGATTTAAAAGAAATCCCCTTACTTTATCAGCATACTCTTCAATATATGATGGTGAGTTTGTTTTCATATGCAACTGCGGCGACTGGGTATGATTATGTCGATTGCTCTCCTTTCATTCGTGTATTGCAAAATGGGGCGAAGAAAGGTTATTTCCCTCATTTTTTAAATAAATACTCAGAAGAAGATTTAACAAAATCAGATTTATTGCCGAATTACTTATTAACTTTACTATCTGAGCTGTATCGATATAGTCATGTTGTCGACTTGCAATTTAGTTATAAATTAAATTCATCTGCGGAAGGCATGCAAACCGCTGCTACAGAACAATTCCGTTTGTTTTTGATAATGTGGCAGTTCAGTATTTTTGGCAAAAATTCTCAGCATGTTATCGCTAAAGAAATAATGCAACATTTGTTAGCAGAGGTAAAAAATTTACTTGAAAATTTTTCTAAGTTCCCAACTGAACAATTTAAAGATACTGCTGCTAGAAGTTGTATTTTAAACGGTATCAGAGAGTTATTTTTATGCATGAATAAATTGGATTACAATAAATTAGCCGGTCCTGCGCTTTTTGCAATGCATGACTCGTTGCTCGTTAAATTATTGGATGCTAACCAATATACGGATATGAATTCCTTCTTAAAATTTTCCTTCAAAGAGAATGTGAGCTACACAAAAAAATTATCTAACACACAACTAAAAATTCAAATTGCTAAATTAAATTCACACTTAAATTTATTTTTGACCTGTGCGCTGCACTTTCTATTAAACGAAATTCTTGAAACACAAGTGAGTTCTGAGAGCTGGCTCATAATTTTTGAGCAAGCGGCTCAGGCAGAAAAAAACATTGATTTCTGTTTTAATTTATTCAAAGAATGTTATCCATTATTTAGCGCCATGCTGGCCGATTTATTTGTACAAGCTGTCGCAAAAAAAATAGAAGAAGCATTTAGACAACTATCGGGCCCACAAAAAAAATCCTATAAACAACCCTATGCCCAAGTCAAAAAGACAATTTATTACATTACATTAGGGTTGGGCGGAGATACAAAAACTATCGTCGATATCTTCCAACTTGACACAGTTGCCTTATCCAATTCAAATATTTCTTCTATCATTCCAAAGAAAAAATCCAAAGCTCAAGCAGTTGTAGTTGAAGTACAAGAAACGGAACAGGAAAATGAAACTCCATTTGAGAAGGAAGAAGGTGAAAAAGAAACAGTAGAATCTCTACTTACATTAGCAAGAAAATCCGAGCCAAAACCGATTGCTAAACCAAAACCTATTCCAAAGGCCATTCCAAAAATAGATGTAGTTGCAGGGCCTAAACAAAAACCGCCAGAAAGAAAAACTAGCAACGCACTCATTCGAAAAAAATTAGATAACCACAAAGAAGTAAAATCAGTTGCGGCTCCTAAAGAAATCAAAAAATCAGCGCCTCCCGTATGTCGCCCAGCTGCAAAAAATCCACCTATAAAAATCGACTCGTTATATCATCCATCCGGAACATGGGCGCAAAAAGTTGCAGGCGAGCAATATCCCCTGCTGATGGAAAACAAGGTGGCCGAATCAGTCGAATCTGTTTCTGATTTACCTCCGATCGCGCTAGACGTGGTAGAAGAACACATGCAAAGTGTATTAAAGCGTTATGCTGAAATGACAGATTCAGTCAAAGAAAACCCACGCTTTGTGTCCAGAGAATTATTACCAGCTGCCATTCTCGACCTTTTTCAACTAGTCGCACCGGATTGGTGTATTTTTTTAGTGGGAAGCACAGTCACAGATTATTTTTTCCGTCTAGCGCATAATCGAGACTATGATTTTTGTTTTATTGGGAAACACAATATACAAACATTGTATGATCTATTTTCTCAATATCCTGACGTAGTTAAAAATATAAATATTAGAAAAAAGAAATCTCCCCGGCCCGTATTGCACTTTGATGTGTGGGATGGAAAAAAGCTGCATGAAGTTGATATTGTTTGTGGAACAGTTAAGCCAGGTGAAACGATTCAGCAAGCCATGCAAAGAAGAAGACAAAAAGAAACTGATTTTAACGTATTCGCATTATCACTCGACATTACGCGCTCTATTTTACAGAAACTAGGTTTTTTAATTGAAGGCGACATTGAATCAATTATGAAAGCAATTTGTGTGGTAGGAGATAATGACGGGATATTTTTTTCAGACCCAAGACGACTGTTTGCCAGAGTGATCAAAGCTAAAACTTATTACCCTTTTCTCGATTATAGTGAACATTTACAAGGCCTTTTAAACCACAAAAATGTTACCTTTCATATTCTTAAAATGTTTTTTTCTTCGACTCATCCCACCTCTGTCTTGAATGCAGAAAATTTCTCAACCGATTTAGAATATTTGTTACATCAGTTGCCGTTAAGTCGTGTGCTTGCTATTTATCAAGATATCGGGATCTTATCCGGGGCAACTCAGCTCAATCCGAATCATTTCGAACATACTTTAAAATTTGTGCCAGCTTGCAATACCCTATCGACCGGTAATCAAAATATTTTTGCAAGCAAACAAAAAATGCTGACCATCACCTTTATGTATGCCAATGTTTCTTTTTTTAATAAATTTTTTAATATGGAAGATCAAGCTTTCGAACTATGGCAGAAGACGCCATTGCTCACTCTCATTAAATCCCATTGCATCGGATATGCATATACTATGTACGTTAAATATATTGATGACTTGGTGAATGATATTGATAACGATCAATGCTTGTATGATCCCAGCTATAAATTCATGATAAAAAATATTCGTGAATATTATTTTCAGTTTTTTTTAGAAATGCAGAAAGCGATGGTGGAAGTGCAGGTTGCTCCAGCGTTTGTGCTTGTGCCTGTGCCAGTTCAATCAGTTTCATCGCATTTTTTGTTGCCGCCTAATCCTGTTCAACCATTTACGGAAGAACTAGCTACATCAAATGGCGACACGCTGAAGCTTGATAAAAACAGGTGATGAAATTATAGTCGGTCGGTTTGTCGAAGAAAAAACGGGCGCGGGCACGCACACGGGCACGCGCACGAAAAAAGCGTATCAACTCACAGTACAACGACAGCGAGTCGATTCTTTTTCTTCTTCCTCTTCCCCATCATCCTCTTCTTCCACTTCAGGTATAGGCTGAAGCTGTGTGTGCGGCGCAGTTGCACCGATGGTTTGCAGAAAACTATTTCTCAGTTTTTTCTCCGGGTCAAAATGCGGCGGCTGTGGAGGATGCTCTTGAACAAATTGTTCCAGATTTTCTTTTAACTCTCGTATATGCGTGTTATCCAATTTCAATTCAGCAATATGCGCTAATACTTGCTGTGCTGCTTCGTGAACTTGGCGAGGAGAAAATATAGTCGCTTCTATCTTTTGTTCATGTCCTTGTGTATCGACATCCAATGCTAGTAGCGGTGCTGCGGACACTTGTAACACGGTGCGAAAAAATGAATTCATAAATGGGCTGTTTTCAAGCGTTAATCCACATTGTTTATGCCACGTGGTTAATGCTCGCATAAATGCAGTATATTGCTCGCCATAAAGTTTCGCGTAATCGATGTTGAGCGGTACCGTTTTGCCCCAATGTGGTCTGGCATGTAATTCTTCAGAAAAGAATTTTTCCGTTTCTGCTTTAAAAGCAGCATAGCCTGGAATACCTGCATTGGAGACAATATCAAATCCACAGATGTGTTCATCGGAAAATTTCGTAGCACTCGTCGATAAGCCACCGTTGGTTCCTTTAAAGAAACGCAAATAGACTGCATCAATGATGGGATATTGTCCGCGTTGTGCATATTCACTTAATTTAATAGAAACGTATTCAATGGCTTTGACAATTTCATCACAGCTTGTTCCGCGCGTATTAAATAAATAATCCGCATCATCTAAACTCCAGGGAAAAGCCGTTTGATAATGTGCCATATCAGGCCATGGCCCTACTGCAATTGTATCTGCGCTACCTACTTCCATTCGAGCAACCAAATATTTCATGTAAGGTGGAATCAGACAGCTATGTTGCGTCAAAAAGCCCGGTACATTGAATAAATTATTCATCTTGATCGAAAAGTTTTGTTCAATGTGCGTTAGCTTAGGCGTGATATTCGTATTTTCAACATCAAGGGCAACCGGTTTCCAACTAAAAATAATCACATTTTTTTTGTCACGCTCATGTTGCTGATAGGTAGGCACATACATAATGCTGACGTAGGGATATTTATAAAATAAACCATTTTTTATTTCGTCAATTAATTCATTAATGCTGCGCGATTCCATCACGCATTGTAATTTAGCTGCTTTGATACACTCGATTTCAAGACTTAAAACCGCACCGAATAATCCCAGATGACTTGCGCGAATGGTTTTAAAATCAGGATGACTTGCATCGATTCGCTGAATCGTGCCATCAGGAAGACAAAGCGTCATTGCACGAATGAGTCCAGCTACGCTAGGTTGATCACGTCCAGTGCCATGTCCAGCTGTTGCAGCAAGTCCTGCGAGTGTGACAAAGGGAATCAGGCTTGAGGTGGGCATGCAAAGATCATGTTCGTGATAGAGCTTATTATCTAAATCACCTATTTGTACACTTGCGCCAACTCGCACAATATTTTTTTCTTTATCGATGACTTTTATTTTTTGAAATTCTGCACCAGTGAGTCGTACAATCACATCGCCTTCAGCGCACGGTGTTAATGAAAACGATTCACTATATTTTTTAGTATGCCCAAAATCTTTTTGTCCACCGGCTGCAACACGCAGTGTTATTTTTTCTTCGAGTGGTTTGTCTTTGTTGAAATCATTGATGTAAATAATCAGTTGTTGCAGTTGCTCTTTTTTTTCAATGTCCAACACGATTGCATTCGGTAAAACAACATTATGAGTGAAATTTTGAAAACCGATGTGATGTGCAATGGCATGTTCGGTGATGTAGTGAATAATGGCGGATCTATTTTCAGCTGATAATGGCATGGCACTCCTCCTAATGATTTTAATCACTTTGAAGTAACGCTTCCAATATCAAGCTAGCATTGTGGAGATTAAGGAAACCTTAATTACAAGACGGGGTGAGTACTATTTAACCTAGGGATAGTCTTTGGATCGGTTCGTGGGTAGAAACGGGGTATTCTTAGGCTAGACTAAATGTCATTCCCGCCTTCGCGGGAATGACATAGAGACCCTGAGGAGGCGCACAGCGCCGTCTCGAAGGGGCCGTCTACATAAATCATGCCTTATCTTTACTCATAACAACTCGATAAATCCATATGCATAAAAACAAGGTAACAATAATACTTAAAATTCCAGCGAGATCTGCGAATCGATCTGGCATGATTTTTAAAGCATCCGAACTTTGTTTAATCGCAAATGGAATAGCGAGTACCACACCCATAATAGACGCGCCTGCTACGATACCGCATGCGAGTAATAAACCGCGGTGACGATGCGTATTAATTTGTTTTTCGTCTTTCACGCGTTTGTACATACGACTGAGTCTGGTTTGAATCACGTGTGCTAACAGACCGCCAATGACCACAGGAATCGTCGTATTCATCGGCAAGTAAATAGCTAAACCGACAGCTAATACAGGTAAGCGCGTATTAAAATTCTTTTTCACAATTTCATCGACAATAATGCAGATGACCGCGATGAGCGCACCTAAGATAATCATGGACCATTCAAGATGATGAGTGTAAACACCTTGCGCGACGGTGGCCATGAGAGCCGCTTGGGGTGCGCCTAGCATTTGTGCTGGATTCATGCCAGGACGTGGAAATACACCACCAATCCCGTATGCGTTATACAATAACTCGAGAATGGGCGGTACCACAAAAGCAGATACAACCACACCCAATACCAACATGAGCTGTTGTTTCCACGGCGTTGCGCCGACGACTTGCCCTACTTTCAAATCTTGCATCGTGTCATTGGAAATAGCTAATGCAACACAAATAATAACGCTACTGCCAATCGCCAAAATAACACCAAATAATTCTCGACCGGCCATGCCACCATTCATGCCAAAGAATGCTAATACTGCCAAGCATAATAAAAGCAACGAAGAAACAAGCAAGCCTGAGACAGGTGTGTTGGATGATCCAATTAATCCAGCAAAATACGCTGAGATAGAACAGAATAAAAAGCCACCGATCAAAACGTACAGCGTCGTGAATCCGCACAGGAAGTTTCGGAAACTGTTAGAGATAGAGGAATCCACTGGAACGATGTAATAAGTTAGTAAAATAAAAACGGGAACCAATAATAATAGGACGCCCCAAACAACATAAGTGATTGGGAAATCGCGCTCAGTGCGCAAGCTTGCCTTAGCACCGACCATTTTAGCCGCGCGCAATGAAACAAAAGAAGCGGTTATGCTTTGAATGATGGGTTTAAAAAGACGGAACAATGTCCAGAGACCACCAATCAACATCGTGCCTACACCAATGTAACGGATATGTCCTTTCCAGACCCCCATCGCAACAGCGGATGCGCTTTCGGTGTCTAACATGCCGTAATGCAATGTCAGAATAGGCACGCCGGCAAGCCAGCCAATGACGATACCGACCATAAAACTAATTGCAACATTCACACCGACAATGTAACCAGCCGCAATCAGCGCAGGCGATAAACCTAATTGAAAGCCGAACACTGTTTTAGATGTTTTTACCCAAAAATCGAAAGTATCCGTTAAGATTTCAAATCCGGTTTGGAACAGTGAAATTGCAGCGCCTGCAATACCTCCCCACGCCAGAGATTTCATATCGCCTACTTCTTTGTTGGCGCTGGCTTTTAATACGTTACTGATTGCAATACCTTCAGGATAACGTAAGGATTTATCGACCAATAAGGCGCGGCGCAGTGGAATGGTAAACAACACCCCAAGAATACCGCCTAATAATGCGATGCAAACTGTTTGCCAGTAATAAAATCCGGTCCAAACATGCAGGATAATTAAAGCAGGCATAATAAAGGTGACACCCGCAATCAATGATTCACCGACCGATGCCATCGTTTGTACCATGGTATTTTCCAATACGTTGGAATTTTTAAAAAAACGTAACAAACTCATGGAAATGATGGCCGCTGGAATAGAAGCGGAAACTGTTTGACCTACTTTAAGACCGAGATAGGCATTTGCTGCAGCAAGTACTATCGTCAAAATTATGCCGAGGAAGATGGATCTAAGCGTAATTTCTGGAAGCGACTGACTGGCAGGGATAACGGGAGCATCAGATAATTGATGATTAATATGGTTTTTTTTTCCCATAATGATACGTACTCCAAAGGATTTATATTTTATATAATGAGCGATATCAGTGATGAAGATGCGAAAAATGCTGTATGTGAATATGTCGTAATGAGTTATTAAAATTAGGTCTTAAGACACACCTTAAATCATCGCCGGTCTCACAGCATATAGAGAATTTTTTACGAATTCAATAACAAAAATTCAACTTCGTTGCGTACTGATTTTTCGTGCCCGAGCCCGTGTGCGTGCCCGTGCCCGTTTTTTCTTCGACAAACCATGAGCCTCAAACTTTCTCATAAAGATTAGTTTTTTCCGCGAAGAAAAGACGGGCACGGGCACGCACATCGCACACGGGCACGAAAAATCAGTGCGCGACGTTAGATATCAAACCATTCATCCAGCTGCGCCCGCAACTCTTTCACACCTTTTCCCTTCAACGCAGAAAAAGTCTGCACTGTAACCGGATTGGCATAAACCGATAGCGCCTCTTTCACTTCGCGTAATGTCTTGCTGGCGCCACTTTGAGTCAGCTTATCGGATTTATTCAACAAAACATGCACGGCCAAATTACATTGATTGCTCCAGGCCAGCATGTGTTGATCAAATTCCTTGAGGGGGTGGCGGATGTCCATCACCAGAATCAACCCTTTCAAGCATTCGCGGGTACGCAAGTACTCATCTAATAATTTTTGCCATTGCTGTTTAACAGATGGCGGTACTTTAGCGTAACCGTAACCCGGCAAGTCCGCTAAACGTCTCTCTTCATCCATCCCAAATAAATTAATGTGCTGCGTGCGCCCCGGTGTTTTACTCACACGCGCCAGACTTTTGTTTTGCGTTAATTGATTTAATACACTGGATTTTCCAGCATTCGAGCGTCCAACAAAAGCCACTTCAGCGCCTTCATCAACAGGAAGCTGGGAGAGATTTGCTACACTTAAAAGGAATTTTGCATTTTGATAATTAGGTTTATTCATTTGTTAAAAACTTCTTATGTTTTAGTATACAATAGCCCGCTATGCCAAAAATGAACTCTATCATACTTGATTCTCTGAATGACGCCCAGCGCGATGTTGTTGCGGCGCCGTTATGTCATCAATTAGTTTTAGCGGGAGCCGGTAGCGGCAAGACGCGTGTGCTGACTTATCGGATTGCCTATCTGGTTGAAGAGATGGGTTTATCGCCATTTAATATTCTCTCGGTCACCTTTACCAATAAAGCGGCGAATGAAATGCGTTCGCGTATCGAAGAATTATTAGGCCCAATGGCGCGTACCATGTGGGTAGGCACATTTCATAGCTTGGCGCATCGTTTGTTACGCACGCATTGGTGCGATGCCAATTTGCCAGAAGGATTTCAAATTCTAGATTCAGATGACCAACTGCGTTTGGTGCGTCGTGTGATTACAGCACTCGGCTTGGACGACGATCGTTGGCCAGCGAAACAAGCGCAATGGTATATCAATGGAAAAAAAGATGAAGGTCTCGAGCCGCATCATTTGCCAGATTATGGCGATGCCACTGCGCGCACCATGATAAAAATTTATCGCGCTTATGAAGAAGCATGCCAGCGCTCCGGTTCTATTGATTTTGCTGATTTATTATTAAAAGTTCATAAACTCTGGGTGAACCGTCCCGATATTTTAAAACATTATCAAGAACGTTTTCGTTATATTTTGGTCGATGAATTTCAAGATACCAATGCAATTCAATATGCGTGGATACGGTTACTTGCAGGAAACGAAAATCAAGTGATGATTGTGGGTGATGATGATCAATCGATTTATGGTTGGCGCGGCGCAAAAGTAGAAAACATTTTACGTTTCAGCAAAGATTTTCCTGGCGCCAAAACCACACGTCTCGAACAAAATTATCGATCCACCGGCACGATTTTAAATGCGGCCAATGCATTAATTGCCAATAACGCAGGACGCATGGGAAAAAATTTGTGGACGGCGGGCGAAGATGGCGTGCCTATCGTCGTTTATGCGGCATTTAATGATTTAGATGAAGCCCGTTTTATCGTAAATCGTGTTCGTGAATGGCAGCGCGATGGCAAAGCGTTGCGTGATGTTGCATTGCTTTATCGATCCAACGCACAATCACGCGTGCTTGAAGAAGCATTGATGCAATATAGTATTCCGTATCGTGTTTATGGCGGATTACGCTTTTTTGAACGCGCAGAAATTAAAGATGCACTCGGTTATTTGCGCTTGGTTGCTAATCGCGATGATGATGCATCGTTTGAGCGCGTCGTGAATACACCGACGCGTGGTATAGGTGAAAAAACAATTATTGCAGTGCGTGAACATGCATTAAAAAATAATTCATCACTCTGGCAAGCAGCAAACGATTTACTGGCACAAACTTTTTTTGCTGCGCGTGCAGCGAATGCATTAGAACAATTTATTCTTTTGATTGAAACACTCGCCACTGACACGCGTGAATTATCTTTGTATGAACAAACTGAGCATGTGATTCAAAACAGTGGTTTGATCGAGCATTATCGCAAAGAGAAAGGTGAAAAAGGTCTCGCACGTTTAGAAAACTTGGAAGAATTAGTGAATGCCGCACGTGAATTTAATCCAGAAGAAGCAGACGCAAGCATGCCGCCATTAGCTGCATTTATTGCTTATTCTGCATTGGAAGCAGGTGAAGGTCAGGCAGAAAAATTTGAAGATAGCGTGCAATTGATGACATTACATTCTGCGAAAGGATTAGAATTTCCAGTCGTATTTTTATGTGGTTGTGAAGAAGGATTATTTCCGCATTATATGACGATGGAAGATCCGAAAGGCTTGGAAGAAGAGCGTCGTTTATGTTACGTCGGCATGACGCGCGCCATGCAACAATTATTTATGACCTATGCAGAGACGCGTCGTTTGCATGGCAAAGAAGTGTATCATCGGCCATCGCGTTTCCTGGGCGAAATTCCGCGCGAGTTTTTGGAAGAAGTTCGCTTGAAAGCAAAAGTGTCGGTTCCACACGCTAGCAAAATGATGTCAGAACATTCTGACATTGGGTTACGGATAGGCCAGCAAGTGACGCACAGACAATTTGGCACAGGTATTGTGTTGCAATGCGAAGGCCGCGGCGAACACGCGCGCGTGCAAGTGCGTTTTGAAAATCATGGCACAAAATGGTTAATTGCGAGTTTTATTACGGTATAAATTCCTATGTATTACTCACTCATCAGAAAATTGCTTTTTCGATTAGATCCAGAAACAGCACATCGTGTCACACTCAAAGCATTGAATTTAGCGCATACACTCGGAATCACAAGTCAATTTAGAAAAACCTATTCGCCACGCGAAGTCATGGGTTTGCCATTTGATAATATCGTGGGCTTAGCAGCGGGCTTGGATAAAAATGGTGATTATATTGAAGCGCTCGGTGCATTGGGTTTTGGATTTATTGAAGTCGGCACAGTGACACCGAAACCACAGTCTGGAAATTTATTACCGCGTTTGTTTCGTTTGCGAGAACAAGAAGCGATTATTAATCGCATGGGTTTCAACAACAAAGGATTAGATTATCTCGTCGCACGTTTGAAAGAATCGAAATACACTGGCGTGCTGGGGGTGAATATCGGCAAAAATCGGGATACGCCATTGGAGCAAGCGGAAGACGATTATTTGCTGGGTTTTCGACGCGTTGCGCTTTATGCAAGTTACGTTACCATTAATATTTCATCGCCCAATACATCAGGATTAAGAGATTTGCAGCAAGGAGAATTGTTGCGTTCGTTATTACAAAATTTGAAAAACGAACAAGCCATTTTTTATGACTTAAATAAACGTTATGTGCCATTAGTTGTGAAAATTGCGCCGGATTTATCAAAAGAAGAATTACAAACGATTGCCGAAATTTTGTTGGAACAAAAAATGGATGGTGTGATTGCAACGAATACGACGATTAGTCGTGAAGGAGTTGAAGATTCTCCTTTTGCTAAAGAAACAGGTGGTTTAAGTGGTAAACCGTTAACACAGCGTTCAACAGAAATTATCAAGCAGTTACACGCAATTTTACAAGATGAAATTCCCATCATTGGTTGCGGCGGAATTTTTTCTCCAGAAGATGCACAAGAAAAATTGGCCGCAGGCGCGAAACTCATTCAAATCTATACAGGCCTTATTTATCAAGGTCCTGGTTTAATTAAGCAACTTGCCGATCCAAGGGCGTGGCGGTTGTTCACAAAATGAATAAACCATAGTATAATGGCGAAATACAATGCTACAACGAGGTAAATTATGCGCGGCTCTGTATTTTGTTCTATTCTTTTGTTTTCAATTGCAACATCGGCAAATGCACAACTTTATTATCCACCCTTCTCATCCGATATTGTCAGTCCTTTTCCGCGTTATCCATCTTCACAAGATAATTCATCAATGGAAAATATAGAAAAGAATTTAAAATCGAGTCAGGCAAATTTACAAGATCAACTCACGCAAATAAATCAACGCTTGCAATCGATACAAGGATTTATGTCGGCGCAAAAAGCATTAAAAATAGATTGGGTCACTTCCAAAAATAATCAGAAAATATCTGATGCGCTAGAGGTATCTTCGGACGGTAAAAAAACGCAAATTTGTAGAGCGAAATTTTTGTCGGGCACGCATCCGGGTTTAGTGACTTCGTCTGGTTGTTTAATAACGTATGGCGGTTATGCTGCATTTATTCCAAGTTATGATGTCTTGGTTGGCAAAGCCACGACACAATGGAAAAGTGTTGATCCAGTGGCACTGAATAGTTATCAAAACGTAACAAATGGCTCAACGGACGCTGCGTTATGGAAACAAAATTCAATTCCTGTGCAAGGCGGATTTGAAAACAATGCGCCGCTTTATATTTGTAAAGCAACTTACAATGGCGTGGCGAAAATAGGTAAAGTCGTCGGCAATATTTGTGATGTTGCTGATGAGGCTAAAGAAGTTTCGGTGCAGCAGTTTGAAGTGTTGTTTGGAGAAATATAACGATCATTAGCTCACTGATTTTTTCGTGCCCGAGTCCGTGTGCGTGCCCGGGCCCGTTTTTTCTTTGACAAACCGACTAGCTGGATTGCCGCGTCGCACAAAACGCTCCTCGCAATGACGGTCCCTGCACGTCATCGCGAGCCTCCGACTGACGCTTTATCGTTTTAACGCCGGCGCAGCATCTTCTGCCAAAACACATTTTCTTTTCTGCGGCATTTTTGGCGCATTAAAAAGAGCAATACCTGCATAGCATGCAACAATTTCTGTAACATCGGCGGGTAAGTGAGCTCTTACGGCTGCTTTTGTAGTTGTATCAGCAGCAACATAATTTCGAACCCAGGAAGGTTCAAAAAATTGTAAAGAATTTTCAGCAAGGCAACTAATCCGACCATCGGGCATCTGGTTTAATTGAATAAGTGGAGGAACTTTTTGAAAGCCTAGACATTTAGCCTCTTTAATGTCTGTATGATATAGCATTTCCTTTGCATAATAGACAAGCGTATCGTCGGGAAGAATAATCAATTTTTCTGCAGCAGTTTCAATAAATCTAAAAGTGAGAGTATATTGCGAGTTGTAAACTTGGATGTTTCGCCCGTCACTCACAACGAAATTACCATCTTGTCTTGTATCCATAGCATGAATTGACTCAAACGCAGCACGGAAGTTTTTTATTTCTTTATATTTGTTGTCGACTAATTTCCAAATACGGATAAAACCATCCGAATCTCCAAAGGCAAGTGAGCCGTCTTCTAATCCCGTCATAGCAGCAATGAAAGAAGATTTGTACGTTTGAAAAGAAAATAAAACATCAAGTGCGTTAGTCTCCGCGTCATATTTAATGATGTGCACGAAATCACTGTGTTCCGCAACAACTATTTCCCCCGTTGATAACAAAGTGACTGCGTTAATATTGTAGCTATCAGGATGTGTTAAAACACATTGCTGAGTTTGTAAGTTACAAATTTGAACTTCTTTTTCAAAGAACGCGGCAAAATGCATTCCATCTGCGAGAACAACGAAACGTTTTAATCCTGGTAAATCTTTCCATCCTGGATGAAATTTCTGTACGAAGGGTTCTTTTGTTTCGACTTCTTCTGCTTTCTCGTTTTGTGCGCTAAACATTTTTTTTACCTCGGTGCCTGAGTATTTTCAGATTTTGGTTCCGGAAGATTTTCTGCTAAAACACATGCTCTTGTATTCGGCATTTTGGGGGAACTAAAAAGAGTAATATTTGCAGTGTAGGCTGAAATAATATTTATTAATTCGGGAGGAAGATGGGGCGCCAAAACTTGTTTTGCTTCATTTGGATCGGCTTGATTAACATAGTCTTCAATCCAAGAAGGTTTATATAATAGAAATGAACTTAATGTACCGCAACCAATCCAACCATTCGGCATGTTAATTAATAGTTGTATTTGAAACCCATCGGTAGATTGATGACTCAACACGCTAAAATTTTCAGAATGTAAATGCCAAAGTTGGTTCTCGGAGTCTCCAAAAACAATTGTATTATCTGGTAATACGAGTAACTTCACAATGGATGGAGCGTCAGTGACGTGTTCTATGAAAGTAAGGTCTACTGGGTTACAAATAAAGATGCTGCCTTTGGCATTTCCAAGTATAAGTGCGCCATCTTTTCGTAGATCCATCGCGTTGATTGCTGAGGCGCCTGTTTCGAATGAGCGTAATTCTTTATTTGTGACCAAATCCCAAATGCTGACTGAGCCATTGTCATGTCCCAAAACAAGTAATTTATTTTCTACTATCTGCATGGCAGTAATTTTTGTTTGTATAGTATCGATTAATAGGTTAGATCGAAGGCTAGAATCCCGTGGCTCCAATTGATGAATATTGTCAAAATCATCAGCAACCAGAAGATCACCATTATCAAACAGAGCCATAGCTGTGATAGTCCATGGAGTCTGCTGCAACCGAATACATGCTTTCGTTGCAATATCCCAAATCTGAATTGAATTGGTCAGAGTCGGAACCGCTACCAGTTGTTTACCATCAGGCAACACAACAGCATGTCGAAACTGTTTGGGCCATGCATGACGATACAAGAGTGTAAATTCAGTTTTTTGTTCGCTTGCTCCATCGGTTTGATTTTTTGGCATACTTTTAAGATCTCGTTAGTGTAGGTAATTCTTTTGCTAAAACACACTCTTCTTTATTCGGCATTTTTGGCGAACTAAAAAAAGTAATATTCGCAGCGTAGGCTACGACAAGCTGTGCTAATGGTTTAGGTAAGTGCGCTTGTAAAATAGTTTTTGTTTCTTCTGAACCAACATTGTTAACATATTTTTTAATCCAGGATGGTTCAAAAAAACTTAAGTCATAACAATTTTCCCATTCTACAAAACAGCCAATTAATCCATCGGGCATTGAAATTAGTTGAGTAATCGGAATAGTACTGATTTGTTGTTTATGCAGACTAGTCGGATTCCCTTCTGCAAAATCAAAATGATATATGAACCCTTCATTATTACTGCAGACAACAGTATCATCCGGAAGCACAATTGCTTTAGGCATAGACGCGTTGACATTAAATTTATGAATTGCTTTGTTATTATTCAAATCATAAATAGAAATAAATCCATTATCTTCAGCAATGACTAAAGAACCATCTTGTCGTGTATCTAGAGCAGTAATTTGTGTTGATCCTACTTGATGGGTTGCTATTTTTTTTTGAGTGTCTAAATTCCAGATGCTTATCGAACCGGTTGAAGAACCTATGACAAGCGAACCATCGCGCAACGTTGTCATAGCATAAGTTTCAGATACGTCTGGCGTAAACGAAGTTAATAGTTCAAGTCGTGAATTTGGTAGATCGATTTGATAGAGGTAAATGTTATTATCAGTGCTGGCAATAGCCAGTTTATTATCTTTTAATAAAAGAAGTGCAGATCCAATAGTAGAGTGCGTAAAAAGACATTTTTTATTTGGAATATTCCAAATCTCGACTTTATTCCCAGCAAGACAAAAACGGATTGCAGCGAAATGATTTCCATCTTCCAATAAGGCAACTTGATCGAATAAATATTCCCTTGGCCAGGCGAATGAAGAATCAAAAATCAGCGAAGGCTGTTCTTTCGTTTCGACTTCTGGATCTCGTTTTCTTTTCGCGGAAGTAAACATACATTTTCCCAATGGTAATTATTTAAGGGCCTTTAGGCGCGGTAGAAAAATCCGTTGCTATAACACACTCTTTTTTATGCGGCATTTTTGGGGAATTAAAAAGAGTAACATTTCCAGCATAGGCTAAAACAATATCGGTTAACGGTTGTAGCAAATAAGTTCTGACTGCATCTTTTGCCTCAGCGGAATTCGCATGCACATAATCCCGAGTCCAGGAAGGTTCAAAAAGTAGAAACGATTGTGAGTTAATACATCCAATCCAACCATTTGGCATGGCGGTTAATTGGGAAGGTTCGTTCTCGATTTGTTGAGAGCCAAGAATTTTTTTATTCGTTGGATCATAATGCCACAGATTTGCATCAGAATCTAAAAAAACAAAAGTATTATCAGGAAGTAAAATTAAACTTTTGATTCCCGACGTTACTACGTTGTGAGTGATGCAGCTATTATCTTTATCTTTATGGTTGTAAATAACAATGCCACTCTCAGTACCAAGAAAGAGAAAATTATTGCATTGTGCATCCAGCGTATTGATTTTCGCTTGTCCTATAGAAAGTGTCTTTATTTCTTTTTTCTCAGTTAAATTCCAAATGCTAACATGATGATCTCCATGCGCGATAGCAAGTGATCCATCTTCTAATTCAACCATAGCATAAATTTCATTTAGTCCAGTTGAAAAATCATCAATGAATGTAGGTACGCCTTGCGTATCGATTTTGCATCGATAAATCGTACCTACGAGATCAGCAATCACAAATTCATTATTTTTCAATGAGGCAATCGCGCTTGTTCCATCATAAAGAGGAATACTCCCAATCTTCTGTTTGTTTTTGATATTCCAAGTCATTAAAATAGGAGTATCTAAAACAGAAAATGTCCGCGATATTGCTACAAGATGTATCCCATCAGAGAGCGCTACAGCATGTTGAAAACTTGCCTCCCAGTGGGAACGATTTGTTAAAGTGGATTCTACTTTCTCTTCTTTTACTTCCTCGTTTTGGTTTCTAAACATATTTTATTATCTCTTTAGTGTGGGTAATTCTTTTGTTAAAACACATTCTTTTTCATGCGGCATTTTTGGCGAATTAAAAAGGGTATAATTTCCAGTATAAGCTAGCACAATATCAGTTAACGCTTGCGGTAGATGAGCGACTATTGCATTTTTTGCTTTAGCTGAATTCGCGTTCACATAATCTCGAATCCAGGAAGGTTCAAAAAGTAGAAATGATTGTGAGTTAATACATCCAATCCAACCATTTGGCATAGCGGTTAATCGGGAAGGTTCGTCATCGATTTTTTGAGAGCTTAGAATATTTTTATTCGTTGGGTCATAATGCACTAGATTTGCATCAGAATCTAAAATAACAACGGTATTATCAGGAAGTAAAATTAAACTTTTGATTCCCGACGTTGCTACGTTGTGAGTGATGCAGCTATTATCTTTAAGATTGTAAATAACAATGCATCCACTCTCGGTACCAAGAAAGAGAAAATCATTGAATTGTGCATCCAGCGCATTGATTTTCGCTTGTCCTATAGAAAGTACCTTTATTTCTTTTTGGTCAGTTAAATTCCAAATGCTAACATGATGATCTCCATGCGCGATAGCAAGTGATCCATCTTCTAATTCAAACATAGCTAAAACTTCATTTAGTCCAGTTGAAAAATCATCAATCAATGTAGGTAAGCCTTGCGTATCGATGTTGCATCGATAAATTGTACCTCCGAGATCAGCAACCACAAATTCATTATTTTTCAATGAGGCAATCGCGCTTATTCCACCATGAATATGAACGCTCCCAATTTTCTGTTTGTTTTTGATATTCCAAGTAATTAAAATAGGAGTGGCTGCAGCAGAAAATGTCTGCGATATTGCTACAAGATCTATCCCATCAGATAGCGCCACAGCATGTTGAAAACTTGCCTCCCATTGGGAACGATATATTAAAGTGGATTCTACTTTCTCTTCTTTTACTTCCTCGTTTTTGTTTCTAAACATATTTTATTATCTCTTTAGTGTGGGTAATTCTTTTGTTAAAACACGTTCTTTTTCATGCGGCATTTTTGGAGAATTAAAAAGCGTAAGATTTCCAGCATAAGCTAGCACAATATCAGTTAACGATTGCGGTAGATGAACGGTTATTGCATTTTTTGCTTCAGCTGAATTCGCAATCACATAATCTCGAGTCCAGGAAGGTTCAAAAAATCGCAGAGAATTTTTGGTAAGACAGGCGATAAAACCATTTGCCATAACAGTTAACATAGTAGGCTCGTCATCGATTTTTTGAGTACTGAGCGTTTCAGAATTGGCTGGGTCATAATGCGTTAGGTTTGAATCTGAATCTAAAAAAACAATGGTTTGATCGGGAAGTGCAACCAGGCTTTTAATGCTTTCATCTCCAAGAAGATGACTGATGTAACGATCATCTTTAAGATTATAAATATAGATATAGCCGCTTTCATTGCCCAAAAGAAGAGAGCCATCGCATTGTGTATCCATCGTATGGATTGTTGTTATTCCAAGAGAGAAGGATTTTATTTCTTTTTTTGTTGTTAAATCCCAAATGCTAACTGAAGATCCTCCATGCGCTATGGCAATTGTTCGATCGTCTAATGCAGTCATGGCAGAAATGTTGGTTAACTTGGTTGTAAAAATTGCAGTGTCCCAAGGCGCATCATGCTTAATGATGACTCGATGAATTTCGCCGGCAGTATTAGCAGTAACTACTTCATTATTTTTTAATAGCGTGATTGCGGTGATAGGCCATAGGATGGTTAATTCCCAAAAATGTTTTTGGTCTTTAATGTGATAAGTCGTGAGCTTATTGCAAACCCAAATTGCTTGTGCTGGTATTATGGCTGCGAAATAGTCCCCGTCAGACAATGCCGCAACATGGCTAAAGCGTGTTGTGCATGTGGAGCGACAAATTAATGTAGGTTCTACTTTTTCTTCTTTTGCTTCCTCGTTTTGGTTTCTTAACATGTTTTTAGATTCGCTTTAGTGTGGGTAATTCTTTTGGTAAAAAATTTTCTTTTTGATTAGGCATTTTCGGCGAATTAAAAAGTGTAATATTTTTTCCAACATAGGCTAAAACAATATCGGCTAAGTCTGGGGGTAAATGAGCAGCTACTACATTTTTTGCTTCAGCTGAATTCGCATTCACATAATCTCGAATCCAGGATGGTTCAAAAAGTAGAAAAGTTTTCGAGTTAATACATCCAATCCAACCATTTGGCATGGCGGTTAATAGAGAGGGTTCGCCATCGACTTTTTGAGAGCTTAGAGTTTTTTTAATCGTTGGGTCATAATGCACTAGATTTGCATCCGAGTCTAAAAAAGCAATGGTATTATCAGGAAGTAAAACCAAGCTTTTGATTTCCTTAGTGCTAAAGGTGTAAGTGTTGTAATTCTCATTTTTAAGGTTATAAATAAAAATGCATCCGCTCTGATTACCTAAAAAGAGGAAGTCATCGCATTGTGTATCCATTGTATTGATTCTTGTTAGTCCTATAACAGCTGACCTTATTTCTTTTTTCTCAGTTAAATTCCAAATACTAAGACAATTTTCATACACGATGGCAAGTGATCCATCTTCTAGTTCAGCCATAGCGGAAATTTCATTTAGGTTAGTCGGAAATTTTTCAATGAATCGAGGCACACCTTGCTCGTTAAGCTTGTATCGAGAAATGTTACCATTGGAATCAGCACTAACAAATTCATGATTTTTCAGTGAAGCAAGTGCGCATATTTCATCGTAAATAGGAGAATGCCAACACAGGTGTTGGTGTTTGATATTCCAAATCATTAGGTCGGGAATACCCCTGTCAGAGAGTGGTCGCGATATTGTTGCAAGATGTATACCGTCAGCTAATGCGACAGCATACTGAATGCATGTCCCCCAATCGGAGCGATATAATAATGTGGATTCTACTTTCTCTTCTTTTACTTCCTCGTTTTTTCTAAACATTTTTTTCTCTCTCTCTCTCTCTCTCTCTCTTTTATTACGTCATCCCGCGACGCTTTTTAAGCGGGATGACGTGTAATATATATCTATTCAACCGTAACCGATTTCGCCAAATTACGTGGCTGATCCACATCCGTCCCTTTCAACACCGCCACGTGATACGCCAACAATTGCATCGGAATCGTATAAACAATCGGCGACAACACAGGATCAATCGTTGGCATTTTGATAATATGAATGTGCCCTTCCGAATTTTCTATTTCAATATTACTATCCGTAAATACAAATAACTCACCGCCGCGCGCACGCACTTCATGCAAATTAGATTTAATTTTTTCAAGCAATTCATTGCTGGGCGCAATTGCAATAACCGGCATGTTTTTATCAACCAATGCAAGCGGACCATGTTTTAATTCGCCAGCTGGATAACCTTCTGCATGAATATAAGAAATTTCTTTCAGCTTCAACGCACCTTCCAAAGCGATTGGGAATAATGTACCGCGTCCCAAAAATAAGGCATGATTTTTATCAATGAATTTTTGCGAGAGTGTGGCAACACTTGCATTAATATCTAAAGCCGTTTTAACAACAGAAGATAAATTTTGTAATTGACCCACTAAATGACTTTCCATTTCAGCAGGAAGTTGATGTTGACGACCCAGCGCAATGGTAAATAACAACAACGCAGTCAATTGGGTTGTGAATGCTTTAGTTGAAGCAACCCCAATTTCAGTGCCTGCACGTGTCATAAAATGCAAGTCAGACTCACGCACCAAGGAACTTTCAGGCACGTTACAAATAGCAAGCGAACTTAAAAATCCAGATTTTTTTGCTAAACGCAATGCAGCAAGTGTGTCAGCAGTTTCACCCGATTGAGAAAGTGTCACAAATAAACTATTTTTTGGCACGACTGCTTTGCGATAACGATATTCACTCGCCACTTCCACAGAACATGGAATGCCAGCGAGCGTTTCAATCCAGTAGCGCGCGACCATTGCAGCATGATAACTGGTGCCACAGGCAACCAATTGAACGTGTTCTGTGCGTTTAAATAATTCTTTGGCTTGCATCCCAAACGCTGTATCTAACACAGCATTTTTAGTAATGCGTCCTTCCAAGCTTGCATTGATCGCGTGCGGTTGTTCGAAAATTTCTTTGCTCATGTAATGCTTGTGATCGCCACGATCAGCGGCATCCATGTATAACTCAAGATTATGCAGCTTGCGCTCAACACGATTTGTATCAGCAGAATAAATTTCCACATTATGTTGTGTGATATCAGCGATGTCGCCATCTTCCAAATAAATAAATTGTTTAGTGACGGGTGATAACGCCAGCGGATCAGATGCAAAAAAGTTTTCAACAATGCCTTGCCCAATCACCAGCGGACTGCCGTGTCGTACAGCAAATAAATGATCGGGATGCAGTGATGACGTAATGCCAAGCGCATAAGCACCTTCCAGTTCAGCGACGGTGTCTTGCGTTGCTTTCAATAAATTTTGGCTTTTTTGATAATGAAAATGTAAAAGATGCACGACTGTTTCAGAATCTGTTTCCGAACTAAATTGATAACCGTCCGCAATTAATTTTTTGCGTAAAATTTCATGATTTTCAATAATGCCATTATGCACCACCGCAAATTGATCATGCGATGTGAGTGGATGTGCGTTTTGTTCGGATGGTGCGCCATGCGTTGCCCAGCGCGTATGTGCGATGCCCGTTGTACCACGCAACGTGGAAGCAGCCAAAATAGTTTCTAATTCGCGAACTTTACCTTGCGTGCGCAGACGCTGCAGTGTTTTATCTGTGCCAACGACAGCAAGTCCCGCTGAATCATATCCACGATATTCAAGACGCTTCAAACCTTTAATTAGAATTTTTTCGATATTACGTTCTGAGACAGCACCGACAATTCCGCACATAGTTAAGATTCCTTTTCTTTTTTAGTAGGTCTTTGCCAAGCTTCGATAGAGCGTTGTTGTGAGCGGCAAAGTGTTAATTGCTGCGCTGGCGCATTTCGTGTGATGGTTGAGCCTGCGCCAATCGTTGCGCCTTCACCGATGCTGACAGGTGCAACGAGTTCTGTGTTTGAACCAATAAATGCATGATCGCCGATAGTTGTTTTATGTTTATTGACGCCATCATAATTGCAGGTAATCGTGCCTGCGCCGATATTTACGTGTTTTCCAATCTCGCTGTCACCGATGTAACTTAAGTGATTTATTTTGCTTGCCATACCAATCACGCTATTTTTAATTTCAACAAAATTACCTACATGTGATTTGGCTGCTAACACAGTACCTGGGCGTAAACGCGCGAATGGACCAATGATACAATCATCCGAAATTTCAGCGCCATCAATCACCGAATTCGCTTTGATTTCAACATTGTCACCCAGCACGGAATTTCGGATCACTGTATTTGGTCCGATGCTGCAACGGTTGCCAATTTTTACCTGGCCTTCGAGAATCACATTGATATCAATCACGACATCACGCCCGACGCTCACTTCTCCGCGCAAATCAAAACGATGCGGATCGAGCAGCGTGACACCTTGCAACAATAATTTCTCTGCGGCTTGTTCTTGATAAAAACGTTCTAGACAAGCTAATTGCAAACGATCATTAATACCGAGAATTTCTTCATAAAAACGCGGTTCGATATTTTCAATCGAAATATCTTCTTTGACTGCCATGCTAATCAAATCAGTTAAATAAAATTCCTGTTGCGAATTATCATTCGTTAATTTTGGTAACCATTTATGTAAATAAGCCGCTGGAATGAGATAGATGCCTGAATTAATTTCCTGAATCGCACGCTGTTTGGTGGAGGCATCTTTTTCTTCGACAATCGCGGTAATTTTATTTTTGTTATTTCGAATGATGCGTCCAAAACCGGTTGGATCCGGCAGTTCTGCGGTGATAATCCCAAGCGCATGTTCGGGCGTGTCGATGATGAAATGCTTTAAGGTTTCAACTTTAATAAGTGGAACATCGCCATATAAAACAAGCACACGACCTTTGGTCGGCAGTTTTGGCAGTGCTTGTAGCAACGCATGTCCAGTGCCCAGTTGTTCTGTTTGTTCAATCCAGCTGACATTCAAGTGTGCGAGCTGATGCCGCACGCGCTCACCTTGATGACCATAAATGACGATAGGTTGGTTCGTTATATTAAGTTGATTTGCAGTAGAAACAACATGTTCAAGCAGTGATTGGCCCGCTAACCGGTGCAATACTTTAGGCAGGTCCGAATGCATCCGTTTGCCCTGGCCGGCAGCTAAAATCACTGTGCTTAATGTCATGTCGCCTCTCCTCAAAAGAGCGAATTATACACACAGTATACAGCCAAGTGTAGGGGCGAACCTGTATGTTCGCCCGTGCATAAACTAACAAGACAACGCAACACTCTGCTGACTCGTCAAATCACGAATAAATTCAAGCACGTGATGTTCTTCAGCAATTACATTATCAATACATAAAAACGCCGTATGCTCAGGTTTATCCGAAATGGCATTAATTATCGAAGAAATTTGATTGAGCGGTCTCGCGATCCCCTGCCCATTGGCAATTAAAATAGGATCGTCATCAATCGAATAAGCTTGATGCGGTGTTTTGATAAGCGCAAATTGCCAGCTTTGCAGCGTGTTTTGATGAATATTTTTGAATTCAGCAATCATTTTTTCGGCCAGCGCAATATCAATAAAATCCAGGCGGATAATTTTAGGCATGTGCCGATAATGCAATCTTTTCGCCAATTCTACGGCGGGATGTGAATTGTTCGTGAGACTCAGCATTTTGACGACTTGTACGACATCGTAATCACAAAGTTCTTTATAATTCGTGTAATTTTCTTCGAGAAATTGTTGTTTTAAAGTAGCAACATCGTGAGTTTTTTTAGCGGCAAGATTAAAACGATTTGCGGCAAGTAAAAATTGTCCCAGTCGAGTTGGTTTTATGCTGGCAAATGGAGAGTGCTCTTCTAAACTTTCTGCCAGGCTGCAAAGTAATTGAATCAGGAAAAATTCCAACGCCAATTTTTTGTGATGATGATAAATATTTTTCGTCATCAAGCGACGCGCCATCAGGTAATGCTCAACAACACCGATGCCTTTGTAAGTTAAACCAAGTCGCTCACCGCGCTCGGTGTTCACGATGATCATCGAGTTAATCATCCAGCGAAAATCATATTCGCCGTACGCAACACCACAAAAATGGCTGTCACGTAACAAATAATCCAGTCGATCCGCATCCAGTTGCGATGAAACAATGTCCGATACTACGCGTTTCACGGGCGTGGTATGCATAATCATTTCTTCGATCAATGTAAATTTTTCTTCAGTTAAATGATGGCGCGGATTATGCAGGTTATATTCTTTAAAAAATTCTTCCTGACGATAATCAGCTAAAAAGAACGGTGTCCACGCTTCATGCCGAATTAATTTATTATGAAAAACATCTTCAAACGTATGTGAAAAAGGCCCATGCCCAACATCATGCAAGAGACAGGCAATCATAACTAACTGTCTTTCTTCTTCCGCTAAACCAACTTTGTGCGCGATTTGTCTTGCAGTAAAGCAGCAACCTAAACAATGATTAAAGCGGGTGTGTACGGAGCCTGGGAAAATATAATCGCCCATGCCCAATTGTTTGATGTGGCGCAAGCGCTGGAAATTCGGGCTGTCGATAAAAGGTTTTATCCAATTGTCTTCTGCCGTCGTAAATTGCATGGTGCCATGCACGGGGTCTTTTATAACATGATATATGTCGTATTCATTATTCATGAGAGATTGTATTTACCGCCTGTTGATAAGCTTCATAAATGGATTCGTTAAAACAAACAAAATAAACTTCTTCAATTTGATTATGTAATTCTAAAAAATTCGCGGTTTCCTTGACTGCAATCGTGACCGCTTGAGAAAGTGGATAACCATAAATCCCGCAGCTAATGGCGGGAAATGCAATGGATTTTAAGCCTTTGTCTCGCGCGAGCTTCAAGCTGTTTTCATAGCAAGAAGCGAGTAATTGCGGTTCGCCTTTTGAGCCGCCTCGCCAAACCGGACCCACCGCATGAATCACATATTGCGCATCGAGATCATAACCACGCGTCAATTTTGCATGCCCAGTAGAGCAACCGCCTAATGTTTTACATTCTTCTAATAATTCAGGGCCTGCCGCACGATGAATTGCGCCATCAACGCCACAACCGCCTAACAATGAATTATTCGCCGCATTAACAATAGCATCGACCTTCAAGTGTGTGATATCACCTTGAATAACGCGTAGTTTGGTTTTCATAAGATCCATTTCTGTGTTAACAAAGATTGATTCTACGCATTATAGATGAATGTGGGCAAGTGGGATATAACGCGAACCTTCCTCGCCGCGCAAACTTTGAAAGAGAATGATTTCCGTGACAGGAAATTTTTGCAACGGGGGTAATGTCAGATCTTCTAGAGGAAAATGCTGATTTGCGCCATTGAAGCGCGCCAGCGTTAAATGACCTCTGAAAGGCCGTGTTTCAATCGGATAATGGGCCCCAAGAATACCCTGGCCGATTAGATGAGATAGCTGAGCTAAAGTTTCAGATGGCCCAACTTGCAGCGCAATCAGGCGAGGATGAACGGGCGATGGAAATAATTCTAATTTACCCAATTCAAGTTCAAAAGAAGTCATTTTGCTTAATTCCTTGCGCACATTTGCCACGATATTTTCGATATCCATGGTTTTTATTTCTTTTAAAAATTGCAATGTGATGTGTAAATTATGCGGCTTTGTCCAGCGCAGGCGATGTTTTTGCTGTAATGTTTTTTCTGCGCGCTGCAGAATAGTTTGCATGGCTGCCGGGATTTGGATAGCGAAAAAACCGCGAATGGTCGACATAGAATTATAGTATAGCAAAAAAGATTCTGGCGCTTACTCTTTTGATTTATTAAGATGATACATAAGTTTTTCGGAGCGGATGACATCATGGTTAAAAAACGCGGTTTAGGAAAATCACTCGATGCTTTGTTGGTGGGATCCAATTCTCACATTGAAAACGCGAGCGAGCAAACCAGGGAAAAGTTAAGCATGTTGCCTGTTGATGTCATTCAACGGGGAAAATATCAACCGCGCCGCGATATGGATCCCGAAGCATTAGAGGATTTAGCGAATTCAATTCGCGCGCAAGGCGTGATTCAACCTATCGTGGTGAGACCCTTGATTGGCGGGCGCTATGAAATTGTTGCAGGTGAAAGACGCTGGCGCGCTTCCCAAATGGTCGGCTTGAAAGAAATTCCCACCATTATTAAAGACATCCCGGATGAAGCGGCGGTCGCTATTGCCTTGATTGAAAACATTCAGCGGGAAAGTTTAAACCCAATTGAAGAAGCGGCGGCATTGCAGCGCTTATTAAACGAATTTTCCATGACGCACCAACAAGTGGCGGATGCAGTCGGCAAGTCACGAACGAGCGTGACCAATTTATTGCGATTGTTGTCTTTGCCCGATGAAATCAGAACGTTGCTTGAGCATGGCGATATTGAAATGGGGCATGCGCGTGCTTTATTAACGTTGCCAGAAGTATCGCAACTGGATGCTGCGCAAATAATTATTGAAAGAGGCTTGTCGGTGCGCGATACGGAAGAGCTCGTGCGTCGTTTACAAATGCCCAATCTCCCTGAAATGCCTAAATCTATCGATCCTGATATCAAGCGGTTACAGCAAGATTTGTCAGCACGCTTGAAACTGATGGTTGCGATCAATTGCAATCCTAAAGGAAAGGGTAAGGTTGTTATTCGTTATAATAATTTGACTGAACTCGATGCTATTCTAGAATATTTCCAGTAAATCGCCGGATTTTTTCGTGCCCGAGCCCGCGTGCGTGCCCGGGCACGAAAAAATCCGTCGATCTCTAAGGGTCCGCCCGGACTTAAAAAAAATCCTAATCTTTGCATTGCAGTGCCAATAAAAAGTCATTATACTCGGCCGAATTCTCCGGAACCCCGAAAATCAAGCAGGACAAGCTTTGTGGCGGGATTGACCAACAAAAAACAAGCGTACCAGATTATTTATTGTCAGCTCGGGCTGACAGTGCTGCTCGCGCTAGTGGTGCTCCTTTTTAAAGGTGCAGAAAACGCGGTATCTGCCTTGTTAGGTGGATTGGCGTACTGGGTACCAACTTTGTTATTTGTGTGGCGTGTGTTTGCACGCGGAGGAGCTCAGGCGGCGAAACAATTTTTATTGTTATTTGTCGCAGGCGAAAGCATCAAGCTGCTCATGAGCGGATTGTTGTTTGTATTGGTCGTGAAATATCTGCCGGTTAACTTACTGTATGTATTAATTGGCTTTGTTGGCGCAGTTATCGCGTTTTGGATAGCGTCAATGTTTATATTGGCAAGACACGAGGGAGTAAGCGAGTGAACGCAGAACCAATGACATCAGGTGCATATATACAGCACCATCTCGAACATTTGACGGTAAACTTAATGCCGCAAATTGGCGAGAGCTCGTTTTGGACTTTTAATTTAGATACTTTATTTGTGTCGCTGGTTCTTGCCGTGACCATAGCGGCATTGTTGCGTTTTATTGCTGTTCGAATGACGTCAGGCGTCCCAGGCAAATTACAAAACGTAGTTGAAGTCGTGATTGAATTTGTGCAAGGCACCGTACATGAATCCTATCACGGAAAAAGCCAGTTGATTGCGCCATTGGCGCTCGTTGTGTTTCTCTGGATTTTCTGCCTGAATGCAATGGATTTGTTGCCAGTCGATTTGTTACCTAGCATTTTAAAATTGTTTGGCGTAACGCATTTTAAAAACGTGCCAACCGCTGATCCGAACGCAACATTCGCGATGTCTCTCAGCATTTTTGTCTTAATTATTTTTTATAATGTGACCATCAAAGGTTTCGCATTAGGCAAAGAAATTTTAACAAAACCATTTGGCCCTTACCTATTTTTCTTGAATGTGCCATTTCGTTTGATTGAAGAAGCGGCCAAGCCATTCACATTGGCGCTGCGACTTTTCGGAAATATGTTCGCCGGTGAATTGATCTTTATTTTAATTGCATTATTACCTTGGTGGGTTCAATGGTTACCAGGTGGTATTTGGGCGATATTCCATATCTTAATTATTACTATCCAGGCATTTATTTTCATGATGTTGACAATAGTGTATTTGAGTATGGCGCACGAAACGCATTAAAAACGGCATGTTAATTGTAAAAGTTTCAAAATAACTAGGAGGTCTAATGGAAATTGCAAATATTATTGGTCAAGTCCAAGGTTACACAGCGGTTGCTGTTGGTTTGTTACTTGGATTATCGTCACTCGGCACCGCGATTGGTTTCGGTGTGTTGGGCGGCAAGTTTTTGGAAGGTGTTGCACGTCAGCCTGAATTGTCACCGATGTTGATGGTGCGTATGTTCATCGTTGCAGGGTTAGTCGACGCATTCGCGGTTATTTCTATCGCAATGGGCTTGTTCCTTTTATTCGCGTCAAAAAATCCATTACTCGGCGCAGTACTAGCAGCGACACAAACAACACCAGCGAGTTAATAGTCCAGAATAGTGAGGATAGAGAATGGAGATTAATGCAACACTAATCGGCCAGCTAATCACATTTGCACTTTTAGTGTGGTTCACAATGAAATATGTGTGGCCGCCTATCACTAAAGCGATGCTTGAACGTGAAAAGAAAATTGCTGCGGGCTTGGAAGCAACCGAGCGTAGCAAACGCGAGCTTGATATGGCTGAGCATAAAGCATTAAATATCATTCGTGATGCAAAGCTAGAAGCTTCACAGATTATTGAGCAAGCGCATAAACGTTCAGGGCAATTGCTAGATGACGCAAAAGAAAATGCGCGCATCGAAGCGAAACGCATTGTCGAACATGCGCAAGATGAAATCGCACTTGAAGTGACTCAAGCCAAAGAAGCACTGCGCAAGCAGTTGGCGACTTTAGCAATCGCTGGCGCTGAGAAAATTATTAAGCGCAATTTAGATGCGTCTACCAATGCAGCATTATTAGATGAGTTTGCCGCCGAAATATGAAAACTGGAAAAATGACAACCATAGCAAGACCTTATGCGATCGCTGCATTTGAATATGCATCAGCGCATAATGCCATTCCTGAATGGGAAGCTGCGCTGAATGCTGGTGCGGTGCTTTCTGACGATGTGTCTGTGCAACGACTGTTAACGAACCCGAAAGTATCATTAACCCAGATTGGGGAATTGTATTCGGATGTTCTCGGAAAAATGCTTAACACAGAAATCACGAATTTTTTTCATTTGTTAACGCAAAATCATCGTTTGAGTGCATTGCCAGAAATTGCTGAATTATTTAAAGCATATCGCGCAGCGCAAGAAAAAACGCTGAACGTGACTGTCACATCGGCTGTTGCTTTAGACAATTCATACAAACACAAATTGATTGAAGCATTAACAAAACGGCTACAACGAAAAGTAACATTAGAATGCAGTTTGGATGCAAATTTACTGGGTGGTGCAGTCATTACAGCGGGTGATACCGTGTTTGACGGTTCTGTACGCGGCAAATTGAATAGACTGATTGAATTTATTTCCGGAATTTCTTAAAGGTAGTGATATATGCAACATACACAATTAAGTCCATCTGAAATTAGTGAGTTAATTAAACAACGAATACAGAAATTCAATATCGCATCTGAAGTTCGTACCGAAGGTACAATTCTTAGCTTGAAAGATGGTATTGTGCGTATCCACGGTCTTGATGATGTTATGCAAGGCGAAATGATTGAATTTGCGAATCATACCTATGGGCTTGCGATGAATCTTGAGCGTGATTGTGTGGGCGCCGTTGTATTAGGCCGCACAGATCATCTTGCGGAAGGTCAAATTGCAAAATGTACCGGTCGTATTCTCGAAGTGCCCGTGGGCGAAGCATTGCTCGGCCGAGTTGTTGATGCATTAGGTAATCCAATCGATGGTAAAGGCTCAATCGCAACCACTGAAACCATGCCTATCGAAAAAGTGGCGCCAGGTGTTATCGCGCGTCAACCCGTATCGCAACCATTGCAAACTGGTTTGAAATCCATTGACTCCATGGTACCGATTGGTCGTGGACAACGTGAATTAATCATCGGCGATCGTCAAACAGGTAAAACCGCTGTTGCAATTGACACTATCATTAATCAGCGCGGCACAGGCGTAAAATGTATTTACGTTGCCATCGGACAAAAAGCATCTTCGATCGCAGCTGTGGTACGTAAGCTTGAAGAACATGGCGCAATGGAACATACCATTATCGTTGCGGCACCAGCAGCAGAAGCTGCAGCACTCCAATTTATCGCACCTTATTCCGGCTGCACGATGGGTGAATATTTCCGTGATAAAGGTGAAGATGCATTAATTATTTATGATGATTTGACTAAACAAGCATGGGCGTATCGTCAAATTTCATTATTACTCCGTCGTCCACCGGGCCGCGAAGCGTATCCTGGCGACGTATTCTATTTGCATTCACGTTTGTTGGAACGCGCATCACGTGTCAATGCAGAGTACGTAGAAAAATTAACGGGCGGCAAAGTGAAAGGCAAAACAGGTTCATTGACCGCGTTGCCAATTATTGAAACGCAAGCGGGTGACGTATCTGCATTCGTTTCTACAAACGTTATTTCCATCACCGACGGACAAATTTTCTTGGAAACTGATTTGTTTAATGCAGGTATTCGTCCTGCTATTAACGCGGGTCTCTCAGTATCTCGTGTGGGTGGTGCGGCGCAAACCAAGATTATGAAAAAACTCGTGGGCGGCATTCGTATTGCGCAAGCGCAATATCGTGAATTAGCTGCGTTTGCACAATTTGCCTCTGATTTGGATGAAGCAACTCGCAAGCAGTTGGAGCGCGGCAAGCGCATCACCGAAATCATGAAACAAAAACAATATCATCCATTATCGGTTGCTGAAATGGCACTAGTTTTATTCGCAGCAGACCAAGGTTATTTGGATGATGTGCCTGTCAATAAATTAGCTGAGTTTGAACATGAATTGTTGAATGATTTGCGTAAAAACCATAAAGAATTTATGGATAAAATTAACCAGACTGGCGATTACAACGATGAAATTGCAAAAACGATTCGTAGTATTATTGAGTCATTTAAAAAATCGCATACATTCTAATTAAGGTGATGGCGCATGGCAGTCGCAAAAGAGATACGCACTAAAATCCGCAGCATCAAGAACACGCAAAAAATTACGCGCGCGATGGAAATGGTTGCTGCTAGTAAAATGCGTAAGGCGCAAGAACGCATGCAGCATGCTAAGCCTTATGCGAAAAAAATTCTGCAAGTGATTGGACACTTGGCGAAAGGCCGCACTGAATATCGTCATCCTTATTTAGAAGAGCGCGAAGTGAAGCGTGTTGGTTTTATCGTGATTACGACAGATCGTGGTTTATGTGGCGGCTTGAATACAGTGTTGCTGCGCACCACGATTAATCAAATCAGAGAGTGGAAAGAACAGTCAGCCGAAATCAATTTATGTTTGATTGGCGCGAAAGGTGAAGGATTTTTCAAGCGCATTGGCGGAAACGTACTTGCACAAGCAGATCACTTAGGCGATGCACCAAGCATTGTTGATTTAATTGGTGTTGTCAAAGTCATGCTGGATGCTTATCTCGACAAGCGAATTGATGCTTTATATTTATGTTCAAATGAATTCATCAATACCATGACCCAAGAACCACGCATTCAACGTATTTTACCTGTTGTGCCATCGACGGATGAAAAACTGGAACATTATTGGGATTATATTTATGAACCTGATAATGCACGCGTCTTATTAGATAAATTATTAACGCGCTATATCGAATCACAAGTTTATCGCGGCGTGATTGAAAATATTGCCTGCGAACAAGCAGCGCGTATGCTCGCAATGAAAAATGCGACAGAAAATGCATCTGAGTTAATCGGCGATTTAGAAATGGCGTACCACAAAGCACGCCAAGCGGCGATTACCCGCGAATTAACCGAAATTGTGGCGGGCGCTGCCGCTGTATAAACCGCCGGGCGGACACATAGGTCCGCCCCTACAAACGAATTTTGAAAAATGAGAGGTACCCAAATGAGTATTGGTCATGTCGCTGAAATTATCGGTGCAGTCGTTGACGTAGAATTCCCACGTGATGCTGTGCCCAAAGTTTATGATGCGCTCACAGTCGAAGACAAAAATCTCGTGCTGGAAGTTCAGCAACAGCTTGGCGATGGCGTAGTAAGAACCATTGCAATGGGCGTCACCGATGGATTGCAACGCGGCTTGAGTGTTAAAAACACCGGCGCGCCAATTTCAATTCCAGTCGGTAAACCTACCTTAGGCCGCATTATGGATGTGTTAGGTAATGCCATTGATGAAGCAGGCCCAATCGCAACCGAACAATATTTACCAATTCACAGACAACCTCCAACTTTCGCTGAACAAGCAGCATCCGCGGAACTATTAGAAACCGGTATTAAAGTTATCGACTTGGTTTGTCCATTTGCGAAGGGCGGTAAAGTCGGTCTCTTCGGTGGTGCCGGCGTCGGTAAAACCGTTAACATGATGGAATTAATTCGTAACATCGCAATCGAGCATAGCGGTTATTCCGTATTTGCCGGTGTGGGCGAACGTACTCGTGAAGGAAACGACTTCTATCTCGAAATGAAAGAATCCAAAGTATTGGATAAAGTATCGCTGGTTTACGGACAAATGAATGAACCACCAGGTAATCGTTTACGTGTTGCATTGACCGGTTTGACCATTGCAGAAAGTTTCCGTGATGAAGGTCGCGACGTCTTGTTGTTCATTGACAATATCTATCGTTACACACTGGCAGGGGTTGAAGTGTCTGCGTTGTTAGGTCGTATTCCATCTGCGGTTGGTTATCAGCCGACGCTTGCAGAAGAAATGGGAACATTGCAAGAACGTATTACCTCAACCAAAAAAGGTTCTATTACCTCGGTGCAAGCAGTCTACGTTCCAGCCGACGACTTGACTGACCCATCGCCAGCAACGACGTTCGCGCATTTGGATGCGACTGTCGTATTGTCACGTCAAATTGCGGAATTAGGTATTTATCCTGCGATTGATCCACTCGATTCAACCAGTCGACAATTGGATCCACTGATTGTGGGTGATGAGCATTACAATGTTGCATTGTCGGTTCAAAGAACGTTGCAACGTTACAAAGAATTAAAAGACATCATCGCGATTTTAGGTATGGATGAATTGTCTGAAGAAGACAGATTGACCGTCACGCGTGCACGTAAAATCCAGCGTTTCTTGTCGCAACCGTTCTTCGTTGCAGAAGTATTTACTGGAACACCAGGACGTTACGTACCTATCAAAGAAACAATTCGCGGCTTTAAAGGCATTGTGGCAGGTGAATACGATCATTTACCAGAACAAGCGTTCTACATGGTTGGCACAATTGATGAAGCAGTAGAAAAAGCAAAAACGTTGTAAGGCATACATAAATGACAAGTGTGACATTACGTTTAGATATTGCGAGCGCCGAAGAAGAAATTTTCTCCGGCCAAGCAGAAATGGTTTTTGCAACGGGCGAATTGGGCGAGCTGGGTATTGCGCCTGGCCATGCGCCTTTGGTTACGTCGCTTAAAGCAGGCAACGTGCGAGTACTGCTACCGGATCAAACGGAAGAAGTGTTCTATGTTTCTAGCGGCATGCTAGAAGTTCAACCTTACGTTGTGACGGTTCTTGCAGATACGGTAAAGCGCGCAAATGATATTGATGAAGCGGCTGCGTTAGAAGCAAAAGAGCGCGCTGAAAAAATGTTGGAGGACAAAACATCTGACATAGATATGGCGAGAGCCACGTCTGAGTTGGCGGAAGCGGTTGCACAGATCCGTGCAATACGACGTCTGAAAAAACATAACAAATAAATAATTCCCCGTAGGGGCAGACCAGTGTGTCCGCCCGGCAAATATTACAGTAAAGTCACGGTGGACACACAGGTACCCCCCTACAAAACAGAGAAGAAAAATGGATGTTTTATAAAAAAA
>CAZAXX010000005.1:0-58996 GCA_964489265.1 uncultured Coxiellaceae bacterium | reverse complement strand
TGTTATAACGCGCTGCTTGCGGACAATAATGACAATCTTCAGGGCAACCACCATCTTTAATATTGAGTAATGTGCTCAACTGAATTTTAGCTTCTTTAAAATGCTGTCTATGAATTGTTTGTGCCTGAAAAATTAAGTCGGTAAACGGTAATTCAAACAATTTCAATACATTTTCGACGGACCATGCTTGCGTATTTGTCATGCGATAACTCCTTGGATTTCTTCAATCACAATTTCATAGCTGCGTTTTAATTCTGTTTCTGAAATACAATATGGCGGCATAATATATATTGCATTACCAATCGGACGAATCAGCAAGCCACGTTGGCGAAATTGCTCCCGCAATTTCACGCTTGTTGACGCGCCATAGGCAGCTGAGATTTTTAAATTAAATGCGGCAATCGTGCCACAACTACGTGGCTTTTCAACTAATTCTTCCCGCGCTAAATTTGTTAATGCTGCCTGATGCACAGCTTGTATCATATTTATTTGTTGTTGCGTTTCTTCACGTTTTAAAATAGTTAATGAAGCCACCGCAGCTGCACATGCAATAGGATTTGCTGTAAAAGTATGTCCATGTACTAGCGCAGAACTAAAATCATCGCCCAAAAATGCCTGATAAATTTGCTCACTGCACGCTGTCACTGCAATTGGTAAAAAACCACCGGTCAACCCTTTTGAAATACAAATAATATCCGGTGTCGTATTTGCTTTTAAACACGCGAAATAATCGCCAGTGCGCCCTAATCCAGTCATCACTTCATCGTAAATAATTAATATTCCATAGGAACGCACCAATGTTTCCAGTTGTTGCAAAAACTCAGGGCTACACATTTGCATTCCACTTGAACCTTGAACTAAAGGTTCGATAATTAATGCAGCCGTTTCAGCACCGTATTTTTTCAGATGCGCATCCATTTTTTCTAATGCTTCTTGCTCTTTTGCTTTAATATTTGGATCATCTTTCCACGTTGCCGGATAAGGCATAAAATCCACTTGGAAAAATAAATCTTCAAACTGCGCAAAAAATCCAGATTTTCTTCCGACCGACATCGCACCAAATGTATCACCGTGATAACCATTTTCAAATGCGATAAAACGATGTCGGCGTTTTTCACCAATATTACGCCAAAATTGATAGGCCATCTTCAAAGCAATTTCAACAGAAGTTGAACCATTATCAGAATAAAAAATCTTGGAAAAAGTATTTGGCAGAATAGTCAGTAATTGTTCTGCTAATGTGACGGCGGGTTCATGCGTGAAACTCGCAAATATCACATGTTCTAATTTCATCGCCTGCTCGTATATCGCCTTCGCAATTTCAGGATTTGCATGGCCATGCAAATTGACCCACCAAGACGAAATTAAATCGAGTAAGCGTTTGCCATTTTGTTCTATCAAATACACACCTTCACCACGCTCGATCGTGCCAGGCAACGGCATGGTTTTATGTTGCGTGAAGGGATGCCAAATCACCGCATTATCACGTTCGGAAATTGTCATGCTAACTCCCTCAAAATAGCTTGCTGCTGGTTAATCCACGTCTGTAAATTATTTTTTTCAATTTCAGAAAAACGCGGTACATGAAATAACGTACGCACATTTCCCCACTCTTCAATTGTTTTTTGATTTTCTGGATTCAATTCACCATTAAACACAACGCCACAAATTGGTATATTACGCTGACGCAATGCTTCAATCGTCAATAACGTATGATTAATTGTGCCTAACGTACCACGACTCACGATAATCACTGGAAAATTTAAACGTGTCATTAAATCAAGCATGCAATGATGCTGATTTAGCGGAACAAAAACACCGCCGGCGCCTTCTGTAATTAATGGACGATCGCAGACAGGAATTTCACAGCGTTCTATATCAATTTCAATGTTTTCACGTAGTGCAGCATGATTGGGTGATAACGCAGCTTGTAATTCATATATTGAAGAAAAAAAACGATCCTGCGGTAAATCTGTTAATGTTTGCACGGTATCACGATCTGAAATTTCTTCCGCTATACCTGACTGAATTGGTTTCCAATAACAACCATCAACTACTTTGGTGATGAGCGCAGAAACTAAGGTTTTTCCAACACCGGTATCTGTTCCTGTTATAAAATAGCGTTTCATAAATGACAATATTCTCCATAAACAACTTCATAAGTTATTTCAATTTCATGATTAAAATGTCGCAGCATTTTTCGCATTTTGTCTGTTGTTAATGGAATATAACCTGCTCTCGGTGTCGTTGCTCCCAACGATTTCAGTGTTGTTAAAAAAGTATAAGCATTTTGGTAAGTTTCTTTGATGAGTTCGACTGTGAATTTTAAATTAGGTAAATGTGATTTGAGTTCACTGATCGCAGGAAAATACGGTGTAGAAACTGGATTATTTAATTCAACACACATCGCGCGCCATTCTTGCAATGAATTTTCAGCTAACATGGCAAATTGCAAACGACCACCTTTTACTAATTTTTGTTGTAGTTGTTGCACGCTTGCTACCACATTTTCAAACCAGTGAAACGTCATGCTGGAAGTAATTAAATTAAATTTCGGTAACTCATCAAGCGACTCGCCATCCAGACAAGTAAATTTTGCCTGCACGACATCCAACAATTGTTGGCGACATTGTTGCAACATCACTGGCGAAATATCAGTAAACAGCATGTTTGCAGCAGGAAATTTTTTTACGAGATGATAACTCAGTAATCCCGTGCCACAACCAATTTCTAGAATATTGTCAGCAGCCACTGCTTGCAATTTCTTCGCTAAATTCTCTGCGACCAGTGCCTGCAATCCAGCTGCTTGATCATAGGTTTTCGCACCGCGATTAAAGCCAGTGATGACTTGATTTTTTGTTGTCATTTTTTTGAACATTCTAATCATTAGGAAAGCGAGATATTAAACATATAGGCGACTTTGGACAAGAGGCAGTTTTTTCTTTACTTCTCGGAGTGCGGTAAATAACGTCGCAATATCCTCATCACTATGTGCCGACGACAGACAAAAGCGAATACGGCTTTTCCCTTTTGGCACGGAAGGCGGTTGAATGGCAGTGCCTAAAATTCCTTGTTCTTCTAACAACTCGCTTGCCTGCACAGTCGTTTTGGCATCACCAATTATCCATGGAATAATATGCGTTGTTGAATTGCCGTAATCCAAATTTTCCGCGCTAAAAAAATCTCTGACTTCTTTGGATAGCTTTATCAATCGTTGGCGCGAATCATGTAACATCGGCGATAACTCAAGCGCGGCTGAAATTGCTCCTAACACAACGGGGGATAATCCAGTTGAATAAATAAAACCACGACATTTATTTATTAAATATTCTTTGATCGTTTCAGAACACGCGATATATCCACCAAAACTTCCAAGTGCTTTGCTAAAGGTACCCATGATAACTGAAATTTTTTCCGCGTACTTTTCAGTTTTTCCCCAGCCATTTTCACCATAGACACCGACTGCATGCGCATCATCGACGTATAAAAAAGCTTGATAGTCTTCCGCAATTCTTATTATTTCTTTTAAGTCTGCCACATCACCATCCATGCTATACAACGATTCAACTAAAATATATTTTGGTAATGCAGATTGCGCATGTTTCTCCAGCAATTGCTGCAAATGTTTTAAGTTATTATGTTGAAAACGGTATACACGATTGAGATGAGTTGTTCCTGCCAAAATACTGGCATGCGATAATTTATCACAAAATACGAGTGGTTCGTGACCAACTACAGCTGGATCAAGTAATGCGGTTAAAACAGATTGATTGGTCTGATAGCCTGAACCAAGAATTAATGCCGCTGGTTTTCCGAGTGCTGCCGCGAGTTTCTGCTCAAGCTCCGCATAACACGCCAAATTTCCTGTCACTAATCGTGAAGCAGAAACACCGACACCGAAACGTGTTGCGTACTCTGTTGCGCGTTCGATGAGTAGCGGATGCGTTGCTAAACCTAAATAATCACTGGATGAAAAATTTATTATTCTTCGTCCATTTTTTTGTAAATAAATAGAAGAAAAGCCTTGAATGGATTCAAGGCTTTTTAAATTTCTTGGATAGAGATTTTTTTTTAGAAAATCTTGATACGTTTTTTCGATGTTATTCATTTGCTAAATTATTATTTTTTTCCCGAGTTACGCGGTGCGCCTGCATACCCTCACTTTGCGGAACACCAATAAATTGCACTATATCACCTAGCTGCAATTGTTCAAAGCTAGGATAGCTTACATTCGTCGGGCTGAAATAATATTCGCTTCCATCAGCACCTTGAATAAATCCATAACCATCATCCATAAATAGTTTTTTCACAAAACCATGCATCACTAACTCATGCATTTTGACATCACCACGCCGTTTGCGCGCATACGTTTCGAGTTGTCGTTCTAGCGCATGAAATGCATCACGGATCGCCACATAAACATCTTCATCCAACTTTCGATTCACAACTAATTCCTTTCCCGGCACAGTCAAATCGATGCTCACGCTGAATAATTTGCCCTGATGCTTGTGTTTTTGCGGGATATGAATGACGATGCGACAGCTGTTAATCTTTTGACAATATTGATTGAGTTTCATGGCTTTTTTACGTAAATGGTCTTCTAATGCAGGGGAACTTGGCATATCACGTACGGTGATTTGAACTGGCAGCATAAAAATAACCTCTCGTCTTATGTAAAATTTTTATATTTTCAATAACTTGTCTGCCGGATTAAGTGATGTTTTTGGTTGACACCTCCTTTGAAAAACGCTAGTTTGATATATTAATTATATACAATTTCATTGGTTCAGTTTTTATTTTACCATGTCTACCCAACTAAACATACAGATCGTTGGAAAAGGTAATCCTCTTGTCATGTTGCATGGCTGGGGTTGGCATTCTGGCATTTGGACTCCGCTCATTCCGCATCTTGCGGATAATTTTCAGCTTTTTTTAATTGATTTACCGGGCTGTGGGAAAAGTCCTTTATTAACAGCTGATTATAAAATTGAAGATATCGTAGAATTATTATTTGAAGTGACGCCCAAAAACGCAGCTTGGTTGGGTTGGTCTTTAGGTGGCATGATTGCTTGGTACATTGCAATTCATCATCCAGAACGGATTTCTCAGCTGATCACGGTAGCTGCTTCGCCTAAATTTATTCGTGCGGAGAACTGGCCGGGTGTTTCGCTTACGACATTAAAAAATTTCTCTGCACTGCTCATCGAAAATCATCAAAAAACGCTATTGGAATTTTTAGAATTACAATTACGTGGCGCGCCAAAAAATGGAGAATTATTTTTGGAGTTGGAAAAACAGATTTCGCAAACAACTTCCTCCACTGTTCCTGCGTTGTTAGGTGGCTTGCGGTTGTTAGAAGAATTAGATTTACGCGTAGGTGTAGCGAAATCACTCTCTCCCAGTTTACATTTGTTTGGCAGCAATGACACACTTGTTCCTCAATCAGTTGCAAAAACACTGCAAGATGATCGATGCAAAATTCTCAATCGCTCTGGGCACATGCCTTTTTTTTCACAGCCGGATGAATTTTTAAAACACATTCGAGATTTTTTGTAACAGCTCATGCATGCTACGTACGTCCAGAAAACACTGCAGTCTATTTTTTTTGTATTGGCATCATTTCTATTCCCTCTTCTCTTTGATTCTCCACAGGTTTCCATGCGCCTGTTTTTACATAATTCATCAGTCGTTCTTTATGCGGTGACAATTTATCCCAAATTGCGCCGCTCGCCGCTAAGCCCAAAAAGGCACCTAGACCACTTCCACCAATTGAATCAATGGCAACTGCTACTCCAATGCCTACAGCCATAGTACCTACACTCATTAGCAACACAGCTGATGCTGCAGCTACTCGTTTACAAAATTCAGATGGTTTCATACTTGAGATTTTTTTAAATGTGTTAGAAACCGTCATCCAGGTTGGAGAGCTATCTTTATGTGGTTTCACTTCTTTCGACATGGGCGGTGTCCATTCCCCGTTCTTTACATATTCTACAAGTGAATTTCTTAAAGGAGACAATTTTTCCCAAGCGGCTGCGGAAATCGCCAGGCCTGCCATAACACCAAGACCGCTTCCTGTTAAAGAATCAATGAGCGTCGCAGCAGTAAAGCCGAGCGCTATTGTGCCTACACCCATTAGCAATATGGCTGAAGCTGCTGCTAAACGTTTACAAAAGTGTGTAGGTAATTTCATGTCGCTCTCCTTTTATCCATTAAGCTCAATGGCTTTTTGCGATAAAGCGGCTGCATCTATACTAATCTCTTGGCTATACTTGAGAAACTCTGCAAGTTCTTCCTTCCCCATGGCGGTAGATAACGCATGCGGACGAATGAGTTTTGCATTTAATGACAACAAGCTCTTATCAAGATTAATGATAGATTCATCTATTTTTTCAATGGGAGAAACTGTGATTTGATCGAGTGATTTGATCAGCAATTTTATTTCAGCAGACTGATCTTTTAATTTCATCAAAAAATCAGCGAATTTTTCTGCAGAGTGTCTTAAAGTCGTGGAATGCTTATCTAATTCTTGGAAAAATTTTTTGTCACTGTCATCCATATTCTGAATAGGTAACATAAAATAATACCTCTTTTGGATATCATTATCATTATACACAATTACAAGAGGACTATTTACGTTTAACCGGCGGCCTTAGACATGTCGCTTTATTCTAATAAAATCATAGCAATCGATCCAACCAACGCTAACGCCATCAAAATATTAAACCAAACTCGATGAATATCTTTTTTCAAAATGCGCTGCAAAAATTTTCCAAATACCAACCAAGCACCAATGCACGGTAAACACACTAGAAAATAGACGACACTAATAATCATCGCATTATTGAGAGCATGGTTTGAAATAGTGAATATTGAATCTGTACTGATTGCTAACATCCACGCTTTTGGATTAACCCATTGAAACAGCGCAGCCTGTAAAAAACTTAATGGTTTTCTTATTTGACTCAGATCTTTATTTCCTGAGGATCTTAGAATTTGCCATGCTAAATAGAGCATATACAAAGAACCAAGAATTTTTAATACTGATTTGATCCAAGCATATTTTATAAAAACTGCGCCTAACCCCAACGCAACGAATAAAACCATGACTGGAAATCCACAACAGATTCCCAAATAATGCGGCAAACTTTTACGTATCCCAAAATGCATCCCGGAATTCATGATCATGATATTGTTTGGGCCAGGTGTAAAAGTAGTTGCTAAAGAAAATAATAACAGCGGGAAAAAATCATTCATTTTTTTTATAACCTTAGGGTCTGTTTACAATTGGTTTGAGGGGTTTAAAAAGCGGTAGAATCGGCCAAAATCGTCGCAAATTTTCGTTAAATAGCTTTGCTATTCGCCTCAAATTTGCGACGATTTTGACTCGATTCCCCACTTTTTAAACCCCTCAAACCAATTGTAAACAGACCCTATCATCAACCATGTCATTAGATGCTCGTCATTGCGAGCGAAGCAATCCAGTGGGCTTTGCGATGCACTTTTGGATTGCTTCGTCGCTACGCTCCTCGCAATGACGTACTACCCTGTCATCCTGAACGAAGTGAAGGATCTCCATACATAAGGAGGTCCTTCACTTCATTCAGGATGACAGCGATTTATTACATCAACTCCATTTCTAACGGTGCAAAATATTTTTTTACACTGGCTGGCACAACACCTTCCAACGTCGCCGGTTTCCAATGCGGATTCTGATCTTTATCAATCACCACCGCACGAATCCCTTCAAAAAAATCGTGCCCTTCGATAAAGCGACTAGTGAGTCTATATTCCATTTGTATGCATTCATCAAAATCCAATTTTGCAGCTTCTCGCAATGCATGCAACGTCACCTTCAAACTCGTTGGCGATTTCGTTTTCAATAAAGCAGCTACGTCATGACACCATTGACTCGCATCTTTCTCTAACGCATGAATAATTTCTTCCACACTTTTTTTACTAAAACAATCCGCTATTTTTTCACGATGTTCCCACAACTCCGACTGACCTACCGGATTTTGAAATGACTCTATCACTTGTGACACTTGTTTCTTGTCATCATTTTCAAAATCGGTATCCGCTAATTTATAAATAAGATCAGGAAAGATGTCTCGATTCACTGCATAATCCACTAAGCCGACTGCCATACAATCGTTTAAAGAAATACGCGAACCTGTCAATCCTAAATAAAATCCAATTTGATGCGGCAATCTCGCTAATATATACGTCGTGCCAACATCTGGATAAAATCCAATACCTGTTTCAGGCATTGCAAAAACCAGACGATCCGTTGCAACACGATGTGATGCATGCACAGAAATGCCGACACCACCGCCCATCGTGATGCCATCCATTAATGCAATATACGGTTTAGTATAGTGATGAATGTGTCGATTCATACGATATTCATCACGAAAAAAATTGGCGAGCAGAGGATCATTCGCCTTTTTGCGTTCATACGTATAACGAATATCACCGCCCGCGCAAAATGCACGTCCTTCTGCAGCACGAATCACAACTGCTTTGATATGATTAGCCGCTTCCCATTCTGTTAGCTGATTATTCAACGCATTAAACATAGCATGATTTAACGCATTTAATACGGCTGTGCGTGTCAACGTAATTAAACCTAAATTGCCATCACGACCTGATACTTCGCTAAATTCAATTTCAGCAATCGTTTCCATTTTTATTCTCCTGAAAATGCTGCTGCACGCTTTTCAATAAATGCTGTGACACCTTCTTGTTTATCTTGTGTCGCACAACACATGCCAAAATGAGCCGCTTCTAATTCCAGTGCATCATCCAAAGATAAATCATAACCATTGTCAATCGTGATCATCGTACTCTGCAAGGCAAGCGGACTTAATTTGACAAGTCCAGCTAAAATCTGCAGTGCGCGATTCAATAATTCTTCCGGCTGAACGAGTTCTGTTACTAAACCCCACGCTTCTGCAACAGCTGCAGTAATCGTACGGCCCGTTAAACATAAATCCAGTGCGCGCCCTTTTCCAACTAATCGGGATAAACGCTGTGTGCCACCAAAACCTGGAATCACGCCAAGTTTCACTTCGGGTTGACCAAATATCGCAGTCGTTGCTGCAATACGCAGTGTTGCAGACATTGCGAGTTCACAACCACCACCTAAGGCAAAACCATTTATCGCTGCAAGTGATGGTTTGCCTAATTGTTCTAACGTGCGAAATACCTTTTGACCGTAGCGCGCAAAATTATATCCCGCTTGGCCATTTAATTTTGCCAATTGTTTGATATCCGCGCCGGCACAAAATGCTTTTCCTTCACCTGTAATCAGTAATGCTTTGACTTTGCTATCTGCTTTGGCGGAAAGAAAGGTTTGATAGAGTTGTTCCATTAAATCGGCACTCAATGCGTTTAAAGCAGTGGGTCTATTGAGTGTGAGTTGTAATATGCCTGAATCGTGCTGAGTGAGTCGTAATATTTGATCTTGATTATCCATAGTTACTGCATCCGTTTTTAGTTGATTAAAGGCGGGCAAGCTCAATAGGTTTGCCCCTATATAATTGATTCTAGTATCCATATTGCCACAAACAACAAGATTTGCATCAATCCTGTACAATATAAATAGGAGAATCCTGTTTGTAATGGTGGCTTGGATTGTCTCCAAAACAAGCATGGATTGTAAAGAGGGCAAAGTATATGATTGCTGTTATTTCTACTATTTTATCCATTCTTTTGTTGCTCTTTAGTAACAGCGCAGCAGCAGCAATCAGCAATTTTCTCTGTCGCGATCAAGCACAATTTAATTGTTACACCGTAAAACGTCATGACACCTGGGAAAAATTATTTGGTAATCCGCAAAAAAGAGACATGGTCAAACGAATAAATCGTATGAATACGTCATTGGTACGCGGAATGAAAATTGCAATTCCAAAGGATTTAGCGAATGCGACAAGTTATGATTTTGCGCCTTTCCCCAAACAAATTGATCCGCCCGGTGAAAAGAAAATTATCGTCTCAGTGAATCCAACAGTTTTAGCTTGGGGTGCTTACGATAAGGAAGGTACCTTACAAGCATGGGGCCCTGCATCCGGTGGACAAGGTTGGTGTCCTGATTTACATCGGGGTTGTCATACTACACTCGGCTTATTTAAGATTTATCGCAAAGAAGGCAGTGGCTGTGCCTCATCAAAATTCCCTATTCCACGCGGTGGCGCGCCGATGCCGTATTGCATGTATTATCACGGTGGCTATGCATTGCATGGCTCGTATCATGTACCGGGATATAATGCGAGCCATGGGTGTGTGAGAATTTTGATTCCTGATGCAAAATGGCTAAATCAGGAATTTGTCATGCATGACAAGGTGGCTGTAGAAATTACAGAACTTCCGGCACGTCAGTAATTGCAATGCGAACATTTGCATATTCTTCCGAGACAGCACTTCGTCGACTCAGTACAGCAAGATACAAAATCACCGCGCTAAAAATTGCAATTGCTAAAAAATCCCAACCGAACGGAATCACATTTTTGCCGCCAAATGACCCAAGATAAGAAAGTAACACCAAGCCACCTAAATAAGGTACAACCCAAATAGCTGATTTCATGCCTAACGATGTTTGTTTAATTCCACCTCGAGCACAGGCAATTCCAAAAAAAACAAAACCAATGACAATCGCAATTGCCAATTTATACATTGTGTCCCAACCCGTCCAATAACTAATTAAATTACAGAAATAAAATGCGAGTAAACAAAATATATTAGCAAAAGGTAATCGGAATTTACGTTCTTGTTCTGGTAATTCCAGTCGCAAACAAAGTAAAGCGATAGGACCCATCGCATATGAAATTACCATGCCTGAAACCAGAAAACTCACCATCGCTTGCCAGCCAGGTAAAGGCAGAAACAAAAACATGCCTATCACAAAGTTGACAAAGATCGCCATCACAGGAAAATCTTGTTTGTTCAGGAAGGATAGAAAACGCGGCATATAACCGATTTTGCTCATCGCATAAAGAATACGTGCTGTTGAAGTCACATAAATTAGACCCGCACCTGAAGGTGAAACAGCCGCATCGATATAAAGTAACTTCAATAACCAAATGATACCGAGTCCTGCAGCAAGTCCTGCAAAGGGTCCTGCGTCACCATTGAAACTTAAACTCTGCCAACCATTGGCTAAGGCAGCTGGATTTAATGCACCGATAAAAGCAACCTGTAAACCGAGATACAACAATAAACAACCTACCACAGAACCTACAATTGCAATGGGAATCGTAACTGCCGATCGCTTTGCTTCACCCGCCAATTCCACGCCATGTTTAAAACCAGTAAATGCAAAAGCAATTCCGCCTGTGGCCACAGCAGTTAAAATAGCTTGCCATGTGTGAGTGCCGTCACCAGACAACATACCGCCAAAATTTGCAGGATGAAAATTTACTTTAATCAACGTGACAATCGTTAAAATAATCACGAGAACTTTAAATAAAAATAAAACAAAATTAAAACGGACTAAACCTTTAAAGCTGACAATATTAATGATACAGAAAGTCAACATCAAAAAAGTCGCCCAAACAAAACCAATGCCTGTTAGAAGCGGTACACCATTCACAGTATGAGTCAGAGAAACGAAATAAGTAGAAGCATACTGCAGTACTGCTTGCACTTCGATAGGCGCCATCGTCAAAGCAGACAACCAGGCAATCCAGCTCATCACAAAACTGGTAAAGGTCCCATGACTTAATTGCGGAATTTGCGCGGTTCCACCCGCAACCGGCAGTAACACAGATAATTCAGCAAACGTCAGTGCAATAATCGCTGTCGCTATACCGCCAATCAACCAAGCAATAATAGCTGACGATCCTGCAATTTTTGCTGCGTACAAAGGCGCAAACAACCATGCCGAACCAATCATGCCATTGATGCTCAACATCAATAAGCTAATCGGAGTAAAACGTCGATTTAGTTCCATCTATTTTTGTCCTTTCTTCAGCTAGCTGGTTCTGCATTCTCTTGCACTACAGTATTTGGTGATTGCTTTTTTTGTTGCTTAGCTTTACGGCATTCAACTGAGTATTGCGCTTCTTCAGCAGTCACTGTACCGGCAGCATTGCCATCGAGATCAACGCGCGTCGCACCCGCTGCCATGCTTTTGTGATAAGCCACTGAATTCACGTAATAGGCAAGACTATTTACCATACACGCTTTATCTCCAATCACGATATCATCGCGAGTGCTGAGAAGTTTTACCAAATCTTGTTTAATACCAATTTTTAATGGCTTGATTTCTTTGAGCTCTCTAAAACAATTTGGAAAATGCGCTTTCAGCATTTCCACACCATATTGCGCATGCTCAAGCCAAGCAGGCTTTTGCTTTGCAGCTTTTTCAGTATTTGAAGCCGCTCGATTCATTTTTTTCTTCTCTTTGCTGTGATGGGTGGTCGGCTTCTCATTGGGAGAAGACGAAAGTCCCATAGATAACGCCTTCAATTGTTCTTTTAAACTTGGATTACTCATGCAGTGACTCCTATTACATCGTATAGAGCTTGGGATTGGTTACAGTATAGGTTTGTAAGAAATAGTTCTCGCATATTCATGCTGGGTGATAGGCTTTTCAAATGTTCTCGTCTAGGCAGTTAACGATTATAAAGCGTACTTTAATAACTTCTGCGCACGAAATCAACCAGAAACATGCATGTAAAGTGTCTATTTTAGCATTCCGACTTTTAGGAGATGTGGAAAATACTGCATCATTTTGCATGAATAGTGGACTTTGCCAGCGAAAGAATGTTAAATTTTAGAGTCTTAATTTTTTCTAGATAAGGATTTTAAATCATGCCACAAAAGAAATCTGCAAAGCGCGTTAAAATGAAAAAAACAAAAACAAAAGCTCGCACATCTCATCAAGGTGTTTTATCACTAGCGGAAAAGGTTGAAAAGGAATTTCGCCAGATCCCAACCAAACTTGCCAAACTCTACCGTCAAGAAGTCTTGAGCTTAAAGCAACAAGAAAACAAGCTGAAAGCTGAACTGAAGAAAGTAGCCGCTGACCACACAGTAGCACAGAAAAAACATGCTAAGTGGACCACTGCAAAAATGACAACAACCGCTAAAAAGCAGTTAGCTAATGCTAAAAAAGCCATGGCTCACGCTACCAAAACCATGAAAGAGTTAGCGAATAAACTTGCTAAAGCCAGCAAAGACATCGCAGCACTCGTTGCAAAACAAACGAAGTACACTGCATTAAATACTGAATTAGCTAAGCTCGAAAAAAAGCTCGCTGCAGAAATGAAAAAACCTGTGAAAGCGTCTGTTAAACCAGTGAAAAAAGCAAAGATCACTAAAGCAAAGAAATCGAAAGCAACTCCAGCCGCAGAACCTCTGGTAGAAAAGTCTTCGATATCAACCACAGAAGCCCTTGAAACGGTTGAAATGGAATAAGCTTTAAAATTTTTTGGGAATGCAACTGACTCCAGCAAATTTATGTTTTTTTAAATTTGTTGGAGCGTGATTTTTTGATATCAGAAGCATCAAGGCACTAAGGCCACATAAAACTGGCCAGGGAAAGTAAATAAAAATGGAGTTTGTTTATGGCTGAGAAGATAGCAATATCCGAAAATTTAGATAGCATCACATTAAGACAAGCAGTAAAAGATACACTAAAAAATTATTTTACCAATATTGGTGGCGAACAACCGATTGATTTTTATTCCATTTTATTGGAAGAAATTGAACGTCCATTACTTGAAGTCCTGATTAATCATACGCATTACAACCAAGTTAGAATGGCTCAAATTCTGGGAATTTCACGCGGAACCTTACGCAAAAAACTGAAACAGTATGGGATGTTAGACTGATTATCTTGAAATACCCTCACGAAAATCGTTATGCATCAATAATACCGGGCGAACACATAGGTTCGCCCCTACGCATATCGTGTTGGATCCAGGATACCTGCTTCTAAAAATCCTTTTTTTCGGTACATACAGCTATCGCAGTTGCCACACGCGCGTCCTTCTGAATCTGCCCGATAACAGGAGAGCGTCTGACTGTAATCAACGCCTAGGCCCATCCCCTGCTGAATAATCTCGCGTTTCGATAATCGCAACAATGGCGCATGAATCGTATAATGAGCACCTTCTACACCTGCTTTCGTTGCTAAATTTGCAAGTTTTTCAAAAGACTCTAAATATTCCGGTCTGCAATCAGGATATCCAGAATAGTCAACATCATTCGCGCCAATAAAAATATCAAATGCGCCTAAAACTTCTGCCCAGCCTAAAGCGATCGATAAAAATATTGTGTTGCGCGCAGGCACGTAAGTCGTTGGTATTTCGTTATCGCCTTTATAATCGGAAACTTCAATTGCAGCATCTGTTAAAGCGGAAGAAAGACTACCTAATTCTAACGTTACAATTTTATGTTCTTTCACATCCGATAATTTTGCGACGCGTTTAGCAACGTCCAATTCAACGCGATGCTTTTGGCCATAGTCGAAACTCAACGCATAGCATTGATAACCCTTTGATTTAGCGATTGCCAGACAAGTAGTTGAATCAAGACCACCGGAAAATAATATGACAGCTTTCTTTTGCATTTTTTTCTCAACGAATTAGGGGTCTATTTACAATTGATTTGGAGGTTTTAAAAAGCGGTAGAATCGGCCAAAATCATTGCAAATTTTCGTTAAATAGCTCTGCTATTCGCCTCAAATTTGCAATGATTTTGACTCGATTCCCCACTTTTAAAAACCTCCAAATCAATTGTAAACAGACCCTAGAAATAAGAGAGCAGGAATGATCGAAGAGCCTCAGTCTTCAAGTGGAGGTCTTGGAGATGATTTAGGCTTCCTTCGTCTTTCTATTGAAGGCATGCACACCACATCTAGCCGCTGACTTCCTTTTAGTTAATCGTTGGGCTTCGATTCACTTCCTGCTCACTTTCATTATAATAAAAACCGCGCCATTTACAAATAAAAACAAAAAAAATAATGATTGACTTTTCTCGTGTGGAACCAGATATTTCTCCCCTACTGTTGTGAGTCAGCACAAGGAAGAAGTATGGTTAATCTGCTTGAAGAACATGAATTGAGTGAATTTAATTTAGATGCGACTGTCGCAACACGTATAAATACTTTTTTACAAACGCTCACACCTGAAGCCGCGTGGAAAAAAATATCTCATGAAATTTTAACACCACACTCACCATTCAAATTGCATTTACTGTTTTTTTCGCGCTGTTATCCAACCTGGCGTGACTCACCCAATGAATCTGCAGCGTGGATACCGGATGATGATGCGATCCTTACTACACATCTTTTTCAGATGATGACTGAGTTAAAGCTAGCATCCCGCGCTGATTTTCACGCTTTTAGCGTTAAACAGGGCGCTCTTTTTTGGCAACACATGTTAAAAAATTTAGATATTCGATTTTCCATACCGCCTGAAAAAATTTGTGATTTAAAAAATGGTGTTGAAAATCCAGATTGGCTGCCAGGCGCGAAATTTAATATTAGTGATAGTTGCTTCAAAGCAAACCCAAAAAAAATTGCGGTTATTCAGCAAAAGAAAACCGGTCCAATTGAACATTTTACCTATGATGAATTGAATAAATTGTCTAATCGTATTGCCAATAGCTTGCTTAAACAAGGCTGCAAACCAGGCGATGCGATTGCAATCGATATGCCAATGCACATCTATGCTGTGGCGATTTATTTTGGCATTATCAAAATGGGTGGCGTGGTTGTTTCTATTGCAGATAGTTTTTCTGCAGAAGAAATTGCCGTACGTTTACGCATCGCCCAAGCGAAAATGATATTCACGCAAGATATTATTTTGCGTGATAGTAAAAAAATTCCGTTATATGAAAAAGTTGTTGCTGCAAATGCGCCAGCCACTATTGTGCTTGCTTGTGAAAAAGAATTGCATGCTGCATTACGAAAACAAGATATCAGCTGGCAAGATTTTTTAGTTCAGGATGACATATTTCAAACTTATTTATGTGATGCAAAAACGCATTGCAATATTTTATTTTCATCTGGCACAACAGGCGATCCGAAAGCAATTCCATGGACGCATGCAACACCCATTAAAGCCGCCAGCGATGCTTATTTGCATCATGATATTCACATGAATGATGTGTTAGCGTGGCCGACGAATTTGGGCTGGATGATGGGACCTTGGTTGATTTTTGCAGCCCTGATAAATGATGCAACCATTGCACTGTTTGATGATGCGCCTCGTGATCGCGAATTTGGTTTATTCATTCAAAATAGCAAAGTTACCATGCTCGGTGTTGTACCAACCCAAGTTGCAAACTGGCGACAAACGCAGTGCATGGAAGGCTTGAATTGGCAATCGATCAAACGTTTTAGTTCAACTGGCGAATGTTCTAATCCGGAAGACATGCTTTATCTCATGTCGCTTGCAGGTTACAAACCGATTATTGAATATTGCGGTGGCACAGAAATTGGTGGCGCTTATATTTCAAGTACATTAATTGAAAATAATTACCCTTCTATTTTTACCACGCCTGTCATGGGCCTGGATTTTGCCCTCATCGATGAAAACGGCAAGCTCACAGAAAATGGCGAAGTTGCATTGATTCCACCTTCTATCGGTCTTTCTACTGAATTACTCAATGCAGATCATCATAAAACCTATTTTGCAGACATGCCGCAATTATCTGATGGACGCGCTTTACGACGGCATGGTGATCAGATACACCGTTTTAAAGACAATCGTTATTTTGTGTTAGGCCGAGTGGATGACACCATGAATTTAGGCGCGATTAAAGTCAGCTCTGCTGAAATTGAACGTGTTCTTGTTGGTATTCCAGATGTGATTGAAACAGCTGCCATTGGCGTAACACTAGAACAATATGGACCTAGCCATCTTGTTATTTATGTTGCCACGCAAATTGATTTAGATAAAGAAAAAATTAAAAAATTAATGCAGACTAAGATTAATCAATTTTTGAATCCACTTTTTAAAATTCACGATATCATTTTTACTCGTGAATTACCGAAGACTGCATCTAATAAAATTATGCGGCGAATATTAAGAAAACAATACCAAGAGATTAATCTCGGAACTTAAAAATGCATTCACAACAATTATTTTCGCATACAAAGCCTTCCTCAGAAGCAGAGCATGTTTTTATTATCATTGGTGCTGGACTGAGTGGTATGTCTGTGTTTTGTCAGTTAGTAGAAAAATTACAAAATGCGCCTGGTGCTGCTTATAAAATTAAAATCATTGAAAAAAATCCTCAGTATTTTGCCACGGGTGAACCCTATCATCTGGATACACCTCATATTTGGACGTTAAATAACGCAGCGGAAAAAATGAAATTGACGCCGAATGGTCAGAATGCTGCAGCGTGGATGCAAGAAAATAAAGACCAATGGGAGGATAAATTTCCTAATATTGATATAGAGTATGTACCGCGCGCGTTAATCGGTCATTATTTAAAAGCGCAATATACTTTACATGCAGAAAAAGCAAAATCATGTGGTGTCGTGGTTGAAATAATTTATGATTCAGTCGTTGACTTATCACCGACAGATTCAGCTGCTTGGGAAATTAAAACTGAAAAATCACAAACACACATTGCAGATACACTTTTTCTTTGTTTAGGACATGCACCTTCTGATAAATATATGCATTTAAATGGCTGTAAAAATTATTTTACTTCAACTACACCCGCTCATGAATTTAAACGTATACCGAGAGACGAAGAAATCTATTTTATTGGTGCTCAGGCATCTTATGTCGACCGTGCTATATTATTATTTTATCAACAAGATCATGTAGGGAAAATTCATACACTGACAAGAAACACATCCGTCATCACCACAAAAGGAAATCGTGATGAATGTGAAAAACAACCATTAGAAGAATTATCTCAATCATTAGCAACAAAAGCACCTAATTCACTGCCACTTTCAGAAAGTAGAGTATTATTTTGGAATACATATTGTAAATCGGTAACAAGCCCAATCAATTTTGCGATGCCCCCCAATACGCGAGACGTTCTAAAATATCAACTTGCTAAATATGATCAAGAGCCATTGCCAGATGAAAAAATATGTAACATTGATCAAACCCGATCATTTTTCTTTGATTTATATGTAGGCGGTTGTTTTCAGAAATTATGGGAAGCATTGTGTGAAGAAGATAAAGCGGAATTTACGAATCAATTCTTGACAACAATGATGTCATTTCTTACTGGAATTACGCCATTAAATGCTCGTCTCTTGCTGGAACTCTACAATCGAGACATGATTGTAGAACATTCGGGTCTTTCCTCGATTGTTTATGACGAAAATAAAGATAAGTTTATTATTGAATTTACCAATAAACAAACGCTAGAGGCTAATTATATTATTAATACGAGTGGTTACGGCTATGATGTTGCAAATGCAAATTGTCAAACGCCGTTGATACGTAAGCTTGTAGAAAATGGATTGATGGTGCCAAAAAGATTTGGTGGGATCGAAATAACAAAGCAAGGTCAGCTTATCAATCGTAAAAAAGAAATCCTCGATAATTTATTTGTTATCGCACCTTTCTCTTTTTACAATCATAAATATCCAAGTCCTTATGCTTCATTTATTGCATTGGAAATGGCAAAAAATGCGGTGGCCGCTGTTGTTCTAGCGCCGAGTTGCCGGATGAAAAGAAGTAGGACTCAATAAACCATCCTTGTCATCCAACTAAGCACCACCATTCTCAGACGTTCTCATCAAAAATGATTGCATCATTGGATTTTGCAAAAACTTAATCATCGAATCTGCGTCCATCGGCGGGCTGAGATAATAGCCTTGCATTTCCGTACATTTTTCACGTAATAAAAATTCATATTGCTCACGTGTTTCCACACCTTCTGCAACTGTATCGATTCCTAATTTATTTGCCATTGCAATCATTGCACTCACAATCGATGTGCTTGCTGAGTCGGTCGAAATAGTTTGAATAAATTTTCTGTCAATTTTAATTTTATCCACAGAAAAACGGCGCAAATAATCCAGTGATGAATAGCCTGTACCAAAGTCATCAATTGCAATACAAATGCCTTTTTCTTTCAATTGATGTAACGTCACTAAAATATATTCAGGATCTTGCATTATTAATGTTTCAGTAATTTCAAGTTCCAAGCAATCTGCTGGATATTCTGTTTTTTCTAGCATATTCATCAAGCTCTCAATAAAATTAGCTTGTTTAAATTGACGCACTGACATATTGACTGAAAGTGACAAGCGAGAAAAGCCAATTTCATGCCAGGCAGCCACTTGCTCACACGCTGTTTTTAAAACCCATTCGTTTAATGCAATGATAAATCCCGTTTCTTCTGCAAGATGAATAATTTCACTCGCATTGATATTACTATATTCAGCATTATTCCAACGCAACAACGCTTCAACGCCTGAGATAGTTTGACTTGTTAAATCAAGCTTGGGCTGATAAAAAAGTTCAAATTCATTTTTCACCATCGCTTGAATTATTGCATTTTGGCGTGCCATTTTTTGCTGCGCTTTCGCTGTCATTTCTGGCGTACAAAATTGATAATTATTACGACCTAATTCTTTCGCGCGATAAAGCGCTAAATCTGAATTTTTCATGAGTATTTGCACATCCGTTCCATCATAAGGATAAACACTCACACCGATACTGGTCGTGGTATAAATTTCATGTCCTTTGATCACGATTCGTTGCTGCAGATTAGCAATAATTTTTCGCACAATATTTGTGATGAGATCGACTTTGTTTAACTCCGTCAACAAAATTACAAATTCATCTCCACCTACACGTGCAATTGCATCCGTTGTGCGTACCGTATTTTTTAAACGTTGACTCACTATTTGCAGTAACATATCACCTGCATCATGGCCAATTGTGTCATTAATATTTTTAAAACGATCTAGATCGAGAAAAATAACAGAAAAACCAGTTTCATTACGTCTGGCATGTGACAACACTTCCTGCATTTTTTGTTCTAGACTGTTACGGTTAAATAATCCAGTCAAGGTATCGTGATAAGCTAAATGACGTAATCGCGCTTCTGCTTTTTTCTCTGCTGTTATATTTTGTAACTGCGAAATAAAATACAGTGGTTCATTTTTCGTATCACAGACCAGAGACATACTGACAGAGACCCAAACGATTTCACCGCTTTTGTGATAATAACGTTGCTCCGCTTTATATATTTTTGTGAGTCCATCTAACATATCGCTAATTACTTTTTTGTTATTTTTTAAATCGTCCATATGCATGATTTGATCTGTATTCACGATCAATAATTCTTTTTCGGTATAACCTAAAATATCACCCAAGGATTGATTCACTCGAATAAATTTTCCCTGAATTGAAATAAGCGCCATACCAATGGCTGCATGATCGAACGCAGATCGGAAGCGATTTTCGCTTTCTTTAATCAGTGCATTTGCAGAAATTAATTTTTTTTCTGAACGCAAAATTTGTTTGATGAAAGGAAACAATTGCCAAAGTAGTACGCTCATTCCTACTAATGCAGCAATTAAAATAGCAGGCTCGACTTCATTATGAATTGCAAAAAATCCTTCATCTAAGCGCGGAAAAACTCTTAATACGATGGCACCACTTAATAATGCGACACAAAACATAATTGTTGCAGTGAGGGAGAATATTCTTTTTTCTTCTTTTTCTGGCGATAATTCTTCATAGTTTACTTTTTTATTCCAAACTGACCACAAACCTAAACCGACGATGGTGTTACCGATTGACGTTTGCAATGACATGTACGCATGCGATGTCCAGTTATATAAATTTTCCATGTGCACGAGGTAACCTGTTAATGCAGAAAAACCTAAAATAAGTGAACTAAAAATAAATACTTGCGCAAATGCAGCCGCTGTTTTTCTATGCGTAAATGGAAGTAAAATTAACGATAATCCAGAAAACAAAAATGCCAACGAACTATTGTCTCCCATTCGACCTGGATGAGGGTTTTGGTCTATTAACCAGCTCGTCACAAAAAAATCATCAATTCCAAATGAAACACCAGCGATATTTTGAATGAGGGTTGCGACAGAAAGTATCGTTAATAACAGTCCAACAACAAAAAACACATTTTTTTGTAACGTTGGTTTTGAACCTGGGACAAGTAGAGCGATACCTGCCAGGAAAAAACCTAAAGCTGAATTAAAAACAATATTTTTATAGCCTGGGAGTATCGTAATTAAAGCCGTAATATGGGCGTACCATCCATACATCACAACCAAGCCTAAACAAATACTTAATATTCCCGCAACTAACGATAATGTCATCCTATTCAGCATAATTAACTCCAGTAGCTAATATTCCTTATTTTCTAACTGTAATGCTCGCTTATCATTATATCAAGCTTTCTTGTCGTATGGTTATTTTCCCAAAGATTCAATATGTTATCTCGTGCTTGAATTTTTCCAAAAAAGACCTAAATTTATAGTATATGATGCTATTTTCTTTGGGGGGTAAGTAAATATGTTACACCGATTTTTTTCCATGAGCGCGCTTTTTATCTCTGCACTATTGACTGCATCCGTTTCACTTGCAAAAAATATTAACCTTTATGAACAACCTAAAACCGATGCAAAAATCGTTGCAACTATTGATCCTGCTCAGGGTATCGTACCTATCTACACTCCCGATAAAAGTGAATGGGTAAAAATTGGTGATCCGCGCAATGGCAATGTTGGCTGGGTCAAATCAAGTGAGCTTGCTAAAGCAGGAGCAGTCTCAACCGGATTTAGTTTTTCTCAGCAAATCACAAATGGTGTCAATCAACCAGAATCACTTATTTTAAAATTTGGCGGATCTGAATTAACGGCCGAGCAACAACAAAGATTGCAAAAACAAATTGAGACGCAACGAATTATTTTTCAAAATGGTATGCAGCAATTAATGCAAGATATATATAAAGATACTGGAATATTTGTCCCTATCGTGACGCCAGCACCGAAACCGCAACCTGAGAAAAAATAATATTGTCATTGCGATCCATTTACAGTACGCCTGCAGCGCTATAACATTTGACTTGCGCACGAAACTCCGTAGCCTCTTTTGCAACAGTAATAGCGCGATGCCCTGATTTGAAGAAAAGTTCCTTTCTAGCTACATTCAAAAAAAGTTGGACTTGTTCGGATTCTTTGCCAACTATATAACAAGCCGCGTCCCCCTGGGTTGACGCGACAGCATCTGGCTTAATTTTTATTCCATGTCGCATCATTAAATGACGCGTTGTTGTTTCGATTTTTTGTTCCTTTAAGGTTTGATTTTGTTTAAATAAAGCCTCTTTTTCATAGGTTTCAAACTGATTCAATAATTTATTTTTCTTATACCGGTTATAACTTTTTGTTCCAAACACACTCGCTGATGCCAGTAATGCAGCTGTGCCCACTGCAAGTCCTGTTATCCAGCCAGCTGGATTACTTACAATAAAAGCAAGTGCAGCTACCTTAAAAGCAAATCCCGCAACCGCGAGTGTGGTTGTACCTAATATGCCGATACCACTTAACCCAGTAAAATAAGCAAATGGTTTTGGTGATGGTAACTTAAATTTATAATGCTCATTTTCATTTATTTTTTCTCTGTAGTGTTTTTTTCGCATCTCTAACTGCAGAAAATAGACTGATTTTGCTTTATTTAATAGTGCTTCTGCTAAACGTTTTTCCGTTTGTTTTTGTTTAGCAAATATTGCGGGCATTGCGTGTGCCACTTGTTTTTGTTTGGCAACATACTCAGCGTCCAGTCGCTTGGTTTCTGCTTGACTTTCTTTTGCATCATTTTGACTTTCTTTCAGATCCTGCACCTTGCCATTGATAGTATGGATTTGCGACTGCAGCTCTCTTTTTCTTAACACTAACTCATCTCGTACACTAAATGACATTGATTCAACAAATCTGAGTGTCAGTCTCAAACTAGCTAATGCTCCTTGCACACCGTCATTTTCTTCAGAATGCCATGGTCCAGAATGGCCTTGTGCTTTAGCTGTATTTGCAAATGTATCTAAATTTTTTCCCAGATCATCCGTGTGATGGCTTTTTCTTTCACTGAGTGTTTCAATCATTTGTTTCTGTCTTGCTAAATCCGCTGTGATTGTTTCTGCTTTTTTTGCTTCAACATCTATATTCACTGTCAACAAATTCGCATGAGTACGTTCACTTTGACGAAGGTATTCGAATTGATGATCTATGCGGTTTTTCGCTTGCGAATTTGCTAATAAATCAGTTTCACTATCGGCTACGTCAAGGGAAAGCGCTCTCACGCGCGCAATTTCAGCTTGAATTTTATCGATTAACTCTGCAGGTTTTTCTTTTTCATCTTGAACTTCGAATTGAGTTGAATGAAACGTATCAGTAAGAGAAGTTAGCTGTCTTGTGAGTGCAAGTCGATAGTCACTCAACCCAGGATGGTTTTCTAATGCTCTTGCTGGTGTGAACTGTGTCAAAGCAGTCTTTATTCTTTCTTGCTGTTCAGCTATGTCTTCTTTACTGCTCTCGATGCGAGACAGAAGAAGTTCAATTTGATTACTGATTGAGACAATCGCTGTAGTACTGATATCATCCTGAGTCAAAATTGAATTTCTTCCAGCACGCACACAGACTTGCATAATTGCTTTATACAATTCAACAAGTTGATCCAGCAAATTTCTTTTTCTTGATGTGATATGTTTATATTGAGGCTGGGACAATTTTCCGCCCAAATCTTCAATTACAACAGTAATGTAATTTAAAACATGTTGATCTTCATCAATCGCACATGCAGCACTTTTGATAAACGATAAAGTTGCATCATACAACCAATTATACAAGGATAAAATTGCATGTTTGTCCAACGCGATTTGTAGCGCTTTATGCAAATTGTCTAGCGACGTCAGCAAATGCTCATTCACCGGACTTGTTAATTGCTCCGCACTTGAACCAACTTCCGTTGTTGTCTGCTGATGTAGCATATTAACACCTCCCTGACGTATGCATTCGAATGTAACAATTGAAGCTTAAGGAAATATTAATTTTTTATCCACGGTATCCTGTATTATAATAGCTAGAATCTGCCCTTAAGCTTTCTCCAAGCAATTAAGGGTAATAATCAAAAATTACAGAAGATGAGGGTACTTCAGTGAAACCAGAGCAAGCCGATAGAAAAGTCGTTATCGAACAACACAAACGTTTTTCACAATCCGCATTATGGCGCATGCAACGCGAATATTTTGATAAAGAAGGTATTAATGCATGGGTCAACCAAGTTCCTTTTTATATTACCAGCAACCCATTTATTGCCAATACCTATGCTCAATTAGTGCTTGCCTTTATTCGTGACTGGATAGCGAAAAATCCAGATGCAAAAAATCATCCGTTTTACATTATGGAACTGGGAACCGGCTCTGGTCGTTTCAGTTATTATTTCGTAAAAACCCTGCAGGAATTATTGCAAGGCATGCATATGCATGACATCAAAATCTGCTACATCATGAGCGATTTCACCAAACATAATATCCAATATTGGGAAGAACATTCCGCATTAAAACCATTTATACAACAAGGTTTGATTGATTTTGCCATGTATGACATGGAAGCAGAACGGCCTATTACATTAGTAAAACAAAATATCCGTTTAACACCAGAAGTTCTGGTCAACCCACTCACATTATTTGCTAATTATATTTTTGATACGATTTCACATGATTCTTTTGCAGTGCATGAAGGGAAACTTTATGAATTGCTTTTAAGTCTTTCCACAGATGAAAAAAATATGGAAAACAACCGTCCGGTTAATATGGAAAAGATTTCGGTTGATTATAGTGTGCATGAAATTAAGAGCGCCTATTACGGTGATCCGCATCTGGATAGCATTTTAGATGAATACAAAAAATCGCTGAAAGAAACCAGCTTCTTATTTCCAATTGGATCATTTCACGCAATAAAATTCTTAAAGAAATTATCCAACAATAAATTGTTCGTTATCTCAACCGATAAAGGTTACAGCACGGTAGAATCATTGGATCATTTAGGCCACCCATCTATTTCATTCCATGGCAGTTTTTCTATGATGGTAAATTTCCACGCCATTGGTAGTTACTTTAAAAATTCCGGCGGCGATTCATTTTTACAAACTCCACGCAAAGGTATTAAAACTTCCGTATTTGCTAGTGGGTTTACATTTAATGAAATGCCAGAAACTGCATTAGCCATTAATGAATGGGTCGAAGGTTTCAGTCCTAGCGACTATTTCACATTACACAGACGCATGAGTGATTCATTCCAGGAATGTGCATTAGAAACTATTGCGTCGCATATGCAATTAGCCGGTTGGGATCCACACATTTATTTAAAATTGACTGGCCGGGTTGCATCCTTAATTGATCAATCGGACAGTGATACCATTCAATTCATGGCGCAAAATATGCCGAAGATGGCAGCGAATTATTATCACATGCCTAAAACAGAATGTATTTTGTTTGAAATTGGCGTGTTTTTCCATGCGATCAAACGTTACGATGAAGCAGAAAAATATTATCTCCTGGCAAATCCCTATGTTGGCGAGCAATTTGGGTTATTTTATAACTTGGCGCTTTGTCAGCATCATTTGGAAAAAAATGATAAGGCACTGGAAAATTTCAAACATGCTTTATCTTTGGATGCTACCTCCAAAGAAACAGAAGAATGGATTACTTTTCTTGAGAAAGCGATAACTGAAAAGCAAGATAGTCAATAATAGTTGATGGTGATTTGCTGTCATCCTGAAAACGTTTGTTGTTCGAAGGATCTATCCACCGTTTGCCCTGAGGAGGCGCGCAGTGCCGTCTCGAAGGGTCGATGCTAAAGTTTCTTCGCTAGTCTGTAATGCCCTTCGAGACGGCGCCACGCGCCGTCTCAGGGCGAACGGTTGCCTTCAACAATGAACAATTTATAATCCTGCAATTTGGTTGAAGCTATATTCTTGATCCATCGATTACTTTTTATCACGGGCAAATAATATGTATCATAATTACTGAATTTCAAATCTTCTGGATTATAACTAAACACTTTAAACCCAGGGTTATTACCATAAATTGGACTAATCGCCGGTGTAAAATTCACCGGAAGACCGACATCATGATTCACTATAATAAATTGAAATGCATCCATGTGAATATGTGCTGGCAATATTTCTACGATAGTGGAAGAAAAAGTCTTTAATTCTTGTTTGAATGCATCGCTAAATTGCGGCTTCCAAAATTCGGTAATATTTGTTAATCCACTTTTTAAAGTTTTATATACATCAATACCGACAGGGATATGAAATGCGAGCACAACGCGCTGTTTTTCTTGTTGTGCTGTCAAAAGTTCTTTGTGTAACCAAGCAAGTTCCTGTTTTGCCGCAGCATCCACATGCTGTCCTTTAGCCTGCGTTGAAAAAAGAACAGTGTTTAGCATGAGGATGCGGTGATGATTTTTGCCAGGCAGCGTTATTGCATAATAACCACCTATCGGGAAGGTTTGTAGCAAGTTATTTTTATTTGCGGCATCCTGAATGCCCGCTGCCCACGTTTGTGCAGTGTCGCGATAAAACACGCCATTTGGTGCGGAATAATAATCTCCACTATATGAATCATTGTTGCCAACCAGAGGATAAATATCGATGTTGGGCAATGCTTGTTGGAATTGATATGTCATGAATTGTAGTGTTTTTTTAACAAAGGCTTGATAACCCGCTTTTGATACATGATGCGAATATGCAACATATTGAAGATGAAATGTATGTGCAAGCTGATCTCCTAAGATCAGCATAAAGCGCGGATGATTTTCTTCGTTAACCGCATGTAATTCTGCCAGTGTCGATTTAAATAAAGGATAATTGGTATCTTCACCTATCTTTGCAAATGCAGTGGATCCATTCTTGCTGAAAATGGCATCCCACGCACGATAATCACTCTTTTCGAGTTTACGCACTATCTCGCATGGTTTAGGTGAAAGTTTGCAATCAGCAAATGGATTAAAATGTATATCAGCGATACTAATAAATTTTGCTGTATCGGCATGAGGTGATGTACACATTGTTAAAAGAAGTAAGCCTGTTAATCCAGACAAAAACGGCACTTTCATTGAAAAATTCCTAGTATTAAATGTCTGCCATGAGTGATTACAGTAACATAGGCATTGTTCTATGTGGAACATTTGGGCAGGGAGAGGTTATTAATCTTTTATCCCATAGATGTCACACTTGTTGTTAGGGAAAGAATCCCATAAACGTCACATGTGTCATCCAGAGAGCGCTTTTTGCTCGAAGGATCTCCTCATATCTATTGGGAGATCCTTCACTTCGTTCAGGATGACAGGATTCACCGGACACCCTTCGAGACGCGCACAGTGTGCGCTCCTCGAGGTCCCGTCCCTACAGGGGCTGGGGTTTGGAACTATTTAAAATCAATTAATATCATTAATTTTCAATAGGTTAACTCAATATTCGGGCACCGAAGTTGATATACGAATTAATCTTTGCATAATGCTTGCGCGGATAAGATTACTTTTTACACCTTCCATGGCTGGATATTGTCGACGAACTTTAATAATCGCCTGATCTAATTTCATCATCAGCTCTTCAGAAAGACGAATACTAATAATTTCAGTTAGCTGTTCCATTTCATCTGCTATATCAACTAAGGATGGGTAATCGGGTAGCTGCAAAAAGCTTTCAATTGCTTCAATAATCCATTTGCTTTTACCACGCATCCCATATCCGTCACCCACGATTTGTTGCTGCATTTTGAAATGCAGCAATTTTTGTAGTTTTATTGATGTCATTATCTTTTTATTCATCGCCATTTTATCTCACTGTTTCATGTTCTAATATTTCGATTAATTTCTGAAAAGCTCGTGCAGCTTGATCGTACTGATCCCAATGCACTCTAGAAAATACATCCGCATATTTTTTAAAGTCAGGCTGTATCAATACCGCTTCCACAATAGTTTGTACGACGGTCGTATTCAATGTGAATCCCATATTGACGCGAGTCACCACACGACCTCGTTTAGGCACAGAACGTATGACGGTTTGCTTTTTTTGCGCTTGTTTTTCTTTCGCAATAATCTGCCGTAATTCTTTCAGGCTACAGCCATCAATACACGCTTGTAATGCGCGATGCCGCAGTACATCTGAATCAATACCCGCAATAATCGCTGCCTTGTCTAAACTGCCAACTTTGCCATCTTCAATTGCCCGTCTTAAATCATGCGGAGCATTCAAAACAGCCATGTAATAACTCGCTTGCGATAGTGAAAGTCCCGTCACTGTTTTTAATAACGTCGCGGATAAAACCTGAGTATTATGTTGAAGCTGATACTCATGAATAATATCGCGTATATTACCAATTCGTTCTTCCAGTGTTAGATCTTCTCTCGCCGTATTTTCAATCCATTGAATTAGTTTTAATTCAAAACCTTTCGGCTTTTCATTAAAAACCCGTCCTTCAATTTCATTACGTCCTGCCAAGATGGATGCCAAACAACGGCGTTCGCCCGCCACAACGCGATAAAATTCTCCCAACTTATAAACCACGATAGGATTGATTACACCACTACTCTCAATGGTATTAGCGAGTTCACGCAGTTTTTCTAACTCCAATGATTTCCGTTCATACGCCGCATCATTTTTGTCTAACCCATTTTGTACATCATCCAGAGTAATAGCGAGTTTTCTTGGATTATCTGGATCGAGTTCAATGCGCGACAACGGTATAATTGCATTTCGAAAAATTCCTGCATTATTCTCCACAACATGAATAGTTTCGCTTAAACCACGAGTCAAAGCTTGTGATACACCAAAACGTTTTCTTTTCGTCATGCAAATATCCTCTCATCAATATATTCACACACTTCCAATGCTTCATCCTTCGCAACATGTGATCCTTGAAAATCAAAAATGGAATGCGGAGTTGCATCCTCAGAATCGATTTCCGCAAACACAATACGCTGACTTAATTTCACTGGCATGATGTATTTACCAATGGCTGCGTTCTCTTGTAGGCTGCGTAAAATATCTTTATGCAAGCGTGTTTGTTTAAACATATTCGGCAAAATGCCAATCAGTTTCAGAGGACGATTTCGTTCGCGCGCCAATGATTCCTGCATCCACAATTGCAACATCCCATAAATACCTTGTACCGGCTGTTCTTCCATCACAGATGGAATCACAATATGTGTCGCAGCTTTGATTACACTCACTGTCAAAGGACCTTTTGACGGTGCAGTATCAATTACAACAGATTCATACGTTGCTCTAACATCAGGAGATAAGAGAAAATTAGTAAGCTGCTTGTGCACCTTTTCTACTACTTCAGACTTTCTGACTGATTCTGCTGCAAGTAATTTCTCTGCATGGCCTGGTGCAATATCTAAATGTTCGATATACGTTGGATACGGTACAACACCTTGTCCATAAAATATTTCTGCAATACTACTTCTACCATCCCAATCAGCGTCATCCGGATCATGGCTGTTGTAATCAGGATGAATAGGTGGCATTAATCCTTCTGGCGCAGCAGGATCAATTTCCATTTTGAGATATTGATGTGAGAAATTACATTGCGGATCAAAATCAATTGCTAATGTGGGGACTTTTCTAACTTTACTTAAATACTCAGCCATTGTTCGGCTGCAAGTGGTCTTCCCCACACCACCTTTATTATTTAAAAAGGCAATTACCTTCATGTACTTCTCCTTAAGTTGTATTACCTTGCGTCTTACTATATCATCCAACTAGTGCCATGATAAATAAGTTAATTAAATAAAAACAGCACTAGCATGTTGTGTTTTTTGTTTATATTTGGTTTATCTTTTGTTTAGGACCTCCTAAGTAATTGTAAAATAACAAATATACTTTGAAAAATGTGACATTTATGGGAATTTTGGTGACGTCTATGGGATAACTTGTGACGCTTATGGGATGGGAACGTGACGGATATGGGATTAACTGTGACGGATATGGGATTGGAAAAAAAGCAGACTGGGCATGAAATAAAAAAACATGCTGCGACGATACACTGCTCAAATACCTTGAGTTTATTACAGCGCAAAATCAGCAATGCGCTTCTTTACCACGCCTACAAAGAACTTCTGCAAAAAGAAGAACACGAAATTACGATCAAAGAATTATGTAAATTGATTGCCTACAATGGCAACAATCACGCGGCAATTAAAGATGCGCTGAAAGGCTTGTTATCGACCGTAATTGAATGGAACGTTGTTAACGATGTTACCGGCACTGAGGATTGGACGGCAAGCTCAATTTTAGCGAGCGTTAGTTTAAGAGGTCCGGTTTGCCTTTTTGCTTACTCGCCACGGATGAAACAATTGCTTCATTCGCCAACTATGTTTGGCAAAATCAATTTGTTTATTCAATCACGTTTCAAATCCAGTTATGGCCTTGCACTTTATGAAAATTGCATTCGCTATCGAGGGCTTGGATTTACTAAATGGTTCGATATGGAGACATTTCGCAAACTGATGGGTGTCCCACCTGGCATCTATACGATATTTCGCGATTTTAAGCGCCGTGTCTTAGATAAATCAGTAGAAGAGGTAAATACCTACTCTGACTTGTTTGTTGAGCCTGAAGTTTGGCGTGAGGGCAAACAAGTGGTTAAGGTGCGTTTTAGCATGAAAGAGCGCGCGAAAAAGGTTAGGTTGGGAAATAAGACTGTCTCTGAGGAAGAAAAAGAATCGAGTGATAATGACAGCTTACTGATGAGAATGACGCGAGACTATGGAGTACAACCAGAACAGGCGCGACAGATTATCGCAGAATACGATGCTAGCTTTATCCAAGAAAAAATGGCGATCATTGAAGTTTCCAATAATTATCGACAAGGTAAAGTTCAAAATCTGGCGGCTTATTTTTTGAGTGCTTTAAAAAATAATTATCAACCACCTAAAAATAGTCACGAACAACGGCGAGATAGCTTGCTTGAAGCAAGTCAATTGAAGAAACTCGAGACCCTGGTCAAGAAAATACGGAAAGCCTATTTATCGTATCGTGAGCAAATCATCGACCAAACGATACAGCAACTGGATGGGTTAGAGTATGCGCATTTTATGCAAGATTTCCGTGACTATGCAGCTGACTCAATTCGAACGATAGTAAAATTGCAGCGACATAAATACACGCAAGATACAGTCATGCAATCGCCACAAATAAAAGCGCTTTTGCGTCAGTTTTCCTTAAAAATGTTACCTGACTTGATGAGTCACATTATTTCAATCGAACAATTTGTTGAAGACTTGCCAGAAAAAAGTCGTCAAGCTTGGCAAGAATTCAAAGCAGTAAAACCTCAGCATGAATTGCTGACGTTGGGAGAAGCATGATGTTAACTATTCAAAAAGATGAATTTGTTATTTCTACGGATAAACACAAGCTTGATTTGGAAGTGATTTGTAATTTCCTAGCAACGAGTTATTGGGCATCGCAGCGTACACGCGAACAAATCATCAAAGGTATTGAACAGGCAGCTTGTTTTGGCCTGTATCAATTAAATAGTAATGGCAAGGAACAACAAATTGGCTATGCACGTGTCATTACAGATTATGCAGTCTTTGCATATTTAGGTGATGTGTTTATTGTGCCGGAATTCCAGGGAAAAGGGCTAGGCAAATGGTTAGTGGAATCTGTACTTGAAGCACCCATATTTAAAATGGTATCAAATTGGCTGCTGATGACGAAAGATGCGCATTCACTTTATACTCAATTTGGTTTCAAACCCTATGACACACCAGAACGTACTATGGTACGACGACGTACATGACGGAAAAAAATAATTATTTATTGATGTCTGAGCGACTCGGTTATCGAGCATGTCTTGCAAGCGATCTGCAAAACTTAATTTTGTTAGACAGTGATCCTGAGGTTCGCGCTTTTTTTCCGATGGGTGTTGCGAGTGCTGCGCAAATCAAAGAACGAATTGAAGAATATCAGAATGATCTTAGAGAAAAAGGCTACGGACTTTTTATCATCGAAGAATTGTCTACCGGTGAATTTGTTGGACGTTGTGGCTTTAAACAATTAGAATTATTTGATAAAAGCGAGATAGAAGTAGGCTATGTTTTACTAAAAAAATTCTGGGGACAGGGTTTGGCGAGTGAAGCGCTGACTGCATTACTGGATTGGGCAGAAGAGCATGTTCCAACAGATAACATCATCGCTTTTGCTCCTAAAGAACATTTAGCCTCACAACGGGTTATGCAAAAATCCGGGATGGAATATGCAAAAAATGCAATGATTTACGGTGTTGAATGCGTATTTTATAAAAAAAATTTACGCAGAAAAAAGATACGGGAAAACCCTTAGTTGAGTAGTGAAAATAGGTTATATATTCACAAACGAAAATAAAGGTATATAATGAAATTGTCCGATTAATCGGGCTTACCTTTAAACCTTCTGAAGGAGAAAGCATCATGGCTACCAAGAAAAAAACCAGCACGAGAAAAACAAAGAAGAAGTAGTTTTTTCCTTAAAGTGGGGAAGTTGCTTTATCGCAGCTTCCCCGTTTTTATTTTAGCTTTTCCTTAAGATCACCATCTTCAAATAATCAGTTTCTGGAATTGCAATATGCACGGGATGATCAGGTGCTTGATGTCCTCGTTCAATAATTTGTACTTCACAATTTGCACGCGAACTTGCACGACGAATAGATTGTACGAGATCGTTATAATCCATGTGCATTGAGCATGAACATGAAATAAGAATGCCATTGGGTTTCAATAATTTTAATGCAGCTTCATTCATTCGTTGATAAGCAATAAAACCTTCTTTTTTATCTTTTTGTTTTTTCACAAAGGCAGGTGGGTCCAGCACGATGACATCAAATTTTTCTTTTGCTTGATAAAGATTTTTTAATGCAATAAATGCATCATCACAAATCACTTGAACTTTTTCACTGACCGTATTGAGTTTTGCATTTTCATTAATCCAATCCACTGAAAGAGGAGAAGAGTCGACACAGACGACTTCTGTTGCGCCCCATTTTGCAGCTTGAATTCCCCATGCACCGAGATAACTAAACACATCTAAAACGCGTTGACCTGTTACATAATTTTTTAAACGCGAACGATTTAAGCGATGATCAAAGAACCATCCTGTTTTTTGTCCTGACCAGAAAGGCGCAGTGAAGGTAAGTTCATTTTCTACTAAGGTGATAGTTTCGGGCGGCTCACCAAAAGCGGCAGTGACATAATTGTCTAAGCCTTCATATTTTCGTGCTTGACTGTCATTGCGTAAGAGAATGGATTCAATTTCTGGTAACACATCGCGTAGTGCTGCGATAATGAGATCTTTTTTTAATTCCATTCCCGCTGTTGTAATTTGCACTGCAAGCGCTGAGCCAAATCGATCGATAACCAGACCAGGCAAGCCATCACTTTCGCCAAACACAAGACGGTAATAGGGTTTAGTATAGATGTGCTGACGTAATAGCAATGCGTGTTGAATTTTGTCATGAAAAAAATCCTGATCAAGTCGTGCATGTGGCAATCGACTAAAGATACGACCTGAAATTAAAGAATGCGGATTGATGTAGGCAACACCAAGATGCGTTTGATCATGGGCTATGACCTGCACTTCATCACCAGGCTTGAAGTTTTTCAAAGGGGTAGCTTTGATATCAACTTCATTACTGTAAATCCATAGATGGCCAGCACGCAAGCGGCGATCTTCATTTTTCTTAAGACGTAATTCAGGAAGCTGCATAAAGTTACTCGAATTTTAAAAAGGGTAGAGACTAGCTGGGATTCTATGCTAGGTCAAATATTTAAAATTTAATATTTCCTTAATCTTTACTGCCTATGATTTATTTGGGGTTGATATTTAAGGGAATTTAATATGACAGGACGTCGAACAGGCAATCCACGCAATCGTAAAATTCCAGTTTCTCTCAGATCAATTCAAGAAAGTAAGCCAGATTCATTCTATTTATTTAAAAAAATTGCGAAAGCATCATTACTTGCAACAAGAGATGCCTACAACTCAATCATCGCGACTTTTTCATTGGATCATATAACATATTATGATTTTAAGAGAGTATTGACCCCTGTTTTTTATGCAGGAATAGCCTACATCATCGGTGAATCAGTGACTAATCAGATGAGTCGCTATGCGAGTGATGACAGTGAAGAATATGCGTTTGTTTTCAAATTTATAATTGGCGCAGCAATACTTGCCAATTCTGCCGCTCATCGCATCACAGAAGAAAGAATTGCATCAGCAACTGAATATAGACAAGCCGTTGTCAGTGAAATATTAGCAGTCGTCTATTTATATAGTTCTACTTATCACGGAAGTCGAGTGTTATTGAATGAAATTTTTTCTGATGATAATTATTCATTAATCTTAAGCTTAGCTGCAAGCACTATGATTGTGCCAGGTGCATTTGCATATTCAGTAAAAAAATACCAAGAAAATGAAGTAAAAAAACTTTATGCAAAAGGCGCACAATTATCTGCTACTGCAACCATCTCAAGTGGTCGAACACCCTTTGCAAATACGTATTTCCAAGCAAATTATTATATGGTGCCTGAAATTACAAGTTTCTCGCGTATATTTCAATTAGGTTTGATCTCTGACAATATTTTAAATGCCAAAAAAGTTTTGCAACAATTTCGTAATGTATTGCCATTGGGGCTAGATGTCATTCCACCGATGATGAAAAAAATGATTGCGCAACGAAAAAAAATTAACGAAGATTATAAAAATAACACGAGTTTACATCCTGTTTTGAAATTTACAAATACAGGCAATACACTTTCCTCTGTGCCTAGAAATAAATTACGTACGGGCGATTTAGTTTTATGTGATGAAAAATTTGATGTGAATTCCTCACCACTGTCAGGTGAAATTTATGCGTTTAAGCAAGATCAACAAGGCGGATTTACTCAAGAATTTATAGAAGAAAAATATAGCATTAATCTTGTCACCAAAAATGGCGAACCCAATTGGATTGAATTAACGACTAAACTGCAATGGCTCACTGACAAAAAAGTAGGTTTGAAAGAAGTGCATGATGAAAGAAAACCAATGGTATTATCAGGCACAAAACTCAATCTACGCGGTCACCACAATTTTTTTGTGAGAATAAAAGAAGAAAAAGATCGCACTGTAAATAATCATGAAGAAAAAACTGCGCTCATCAATCAAATCATTGCAGAACACAAAAGAAATACGGTGATATTTGCAATATTATCATCGATTGTGACCGCATACTTTATTAGTAATAATTATAGTTCCATGCCTGCTGTGACATTAAGATTACTATTTAACGTAGCACAAATGATGATTGCATTTTCTGAGAGCGTGTTGCGAGAAATGATTAATAGTAAATTGCTAAAAGAACTTAATCAAAATTTACCAGACAATCCAATGGAAACGATGGATGCCATGCGTGCCATTGATTTATGTAATACATTGGGCGGCAACTATTACAAAAAACAATGTCCATTAGGCCCCATTTTTTTCACAGACAAAACAGGCACATTGACTACGTTAAAAATGGAAGTGCGTGGGATCTGGACCCAGGATATGGATCCAGATGTACAATCTGCGTTACGTCGTGAAGAAAAAAAATCGGAAGTGATGCCAGAGGGTAAAAAATTATATGATTGTTTTGAAACATTTTGTTATGCGTACACAAATAGCAATAAAAGTGAAGAACCAGAAGAACATGCATTGTTGCAGATGTTTAATAAAAAATTTGGCAATGAAAATTGTCTTACAATAAAAACCCTGGGAAATAATTATTTTGAAAAAACCATTTCGTATGGCGAAACTAAAAAAGTCGTTGAGACGAGACACCTTGGATTATTTCGTAAATTAGGCGGGCGTTTTACCTTAGTCAAAGATGGAAAAGATAAATATTTAGTTTTCTTTGGCATTCCTAAATTCAAGCATACAAATTTATATAAAGTATATTCAAAAATGCAAACGCGTACGCAAGTATTATCACGTGATTGGTGTGGTGCGCGAGCGAAAATGTTGGATGAGATTACCTATCAAAAAATCATAGAATTATTTAATAAAAATAAAGAAAAAGAAATAGAAGCATTTATCAATTCAAATCCTAAATTATTGGCAGAACTCAATCACGACTGCACATTTAATATTGATAATCTTCCAAAAGAAGGTGCTGAAACATTTTTTGCAAATTGTAAAAACAGTAGTGTACCAGTTCCTGCTGTGATGGTAACCGGTGATAACATACCTGCTGCAATAAACGCAATTAAAACTCTCAGTCCAGAAACTACGAGAGAAATCATAACAATTCAATCACCTGACGATTTTAAAAAATTAGCCATCGAACATGCTGCGGATACCACAGTGATATTCGCTGGTGTTAATGACGCAATTTTGTGTGAATTCGATAAATTGATGAGTTTAGATATTCAGAAAAGACCGCTTGTTGCGTTTGCTGAAATGTCACCTGCTGGTAAAGGTATGTTAGCAAAACATGCAAAACAGGCTGGCTATTTTGTCATTACTATGGGTGATGGTACCAACGACGTAGAGATGATGCGAAATTCACACTTTGCATTTTCACATGAAACTGAAGATGGAAAATTTGCCAAAGATGTGCGGGAATGTTCTGATTTAAGTGAAGGGCAATTACAAAAGTTGTTACAATCACCTGAGTCATTTTTTAAGTTGTTTGATATCCACTTGCTGCGCAGTAAATTACTTGAATTATTTTCTGCTTTAGCCAATACACAAGAAAAATCAACTATTGCACTGCTATTAAAAAGTAGCAAAATGGGTTTTGAAGGTGCAACTGCACTCGGTGCCGCTAATGTAATTCGAATGCCGAATCAAGATTATTGGAGTATGATTTTCGATTCGGTATGGTTTATTGGCGCCTATCTTCTCATTAAGAATAATACAGAATTACCGATGGATAAAAAAAATCTGACTGCATCAAATATTCCATTACTTTGCATGTTAGGGTCGTTGTCTGTTGCCGCTTTTAGTGCGTTATATAATTATTTTCAATCGAATGAAGCAACCAACTTGCCTACGATGCTTATTTTTCTGGGCATGTTTCTCGTAGTGACAGAGTCTCTCTTCAATCGTTATGGTGCGCAACGTGATTTAACGCGTGCTGAAATTCTGGCAGAAGAAAAAGATGAAACAAAACCCAGTCAAGGCGGAATTTTTTCACGCTGTCGAAGTAAACGCTTGGTTATTGTAGATGTTGATAACAATACTAATAATATAACGATTCCGAAGCAGGGTAAAACAGTGTAGCTTCATGTTTATTTTGCAACAAATGCAACACACGGGCATTGGGAATATCTTTAAATTTTTGTAGCATCGCCAAATCAGTTTCGCCTTGTAATTTTATGGTAAAAATGAGGTTGCGAACTTTTCCCGATGCAATCCATTTGCATGCATACTCGTATAAACGTTCAGGATAGCAAGCAACATCCGACAACAACCAATCCACAGTTTCAGTCATCGCTTGCGGAAGAAATGCGAAGGCACTTTCCTGACGAAATTCAATGCGAGGCAATTTTGCAATTCTCGGTTCTAATGGTGCTTTATCCACAGCAATAACGCGAGTACCTAACGATTGCATCACATAACTCCAACCGCCCGGTGATGCACCTAAATCAACTGCAAGCTCTCCTGCTTTAGGTAAATTGTCCAACAAACTTAATGCTTCCCATAATTTTAAATACGCGCGATTCGGCGGATTTTTTTTATCTTCAATAAATTGAAAATCACCTAGCGGTGGTTTCTTCCAACGCGACGCACTATAAACCAGGGTATTTTGATCTAATAAACTAAAACAGCCAATCGCAGGAATGGGTTCTAAAATAGGAAACGCATGCGTCAAATCCGGTAACTTACGCAATTCACTCAGAATTAAATGCGAGCGACGCACATTAGCAATTGGATTCAAAAACCAATATTTCCCAGCTTTTCGCAAAATTCCCGCTGCTTCTGAAATTGAATTAAACGTAACAATAATCGGTTCTCGCCATACATCGAGCGCAAAGGTAATATCTTTTTTTATTTCTTTCGAAAATACGAGATTCTGGATGACGTCAGCATGATCACCGAGTTCAGCACAAAGTTCAGAAAGATAGTCGGGTTTTGCAACGTAAACTGCTTTTATCATATTAAAAATTATCTTTTCCATACACATCATCACGAAAATTCAGTGCCCCATCATCACCCACCCAGGCGGTAATATACGTGATAAGAATCGGAATCGGACGATACGCTTTTATATATTTTGTTTTACCTTCGGCAACAATATCTTGTATCTGTTCCTGTGTCCACTCTGGATTGTCACGCATTAAATAATCGACTAATGCAAATGCATTTTCCAGGCGTACGCAGCCATGACTCAAATCTCTATTATCTTGATTAAATAATTCTTTTGCTGGCGTATCATGTAAATACACATCATGCGTATTTTGAAATTCAAATTTAACTAATCCTAGCGAATTGTCATCACCCGGATCCTGTCGAAAATGATAGGGAAATCCATTCACTTCTGCAGCTTGCCAATCGACATCGTATTGATTAATTTCAGCTGCATTACTTTCTGGGCTATCAAAAATTCGAATGTGATTTTGATCTAAATAACTCGGATCTTCCATCGCCTTTTTAACTAATTCTTTTTGCGCGATTTTGACGGGCACATTCCAGGGAGGATTAAATACCAAGCGTTTAATTTGCGAATTCAATTCTGGTGTTTGTGCAGTTGGTTTTCCGACGATGGCTTTCATCGTTAACACTTCCTGATTATCTTCATACACATGCAAGCGATAATCCGGGATATTAACCATGATGAAACGACTACCTAATTGCCGAGATAAATTGGACCAGCGTTGCATATTCACTTCAATTTGGTTGACGCGCACAGCAGGTGGAATATTTAATTCGAGAAGTGTATTTTTTCCTATGATGCCATCCGCTTGTAATCCATTATGTTCTTGAAACGACCGAACCGCTTCCGCAAGTTCTGCATCATATAAATTACCCGTGTGATTATAATCAAACGGTAATTCATTGGTCATACGCAAACGCATTCGTAACAGTGGAACATTGCTGCTATGCATACCGACTTTTAACAAACGATCGCTCTCAATGACGGGCCATGGATGCATGACTGCGTTTTGATAAAGCTGCAACGCTTGTTGTAATTTTTGATAATTTTGTTGTGCGAAAGAAAGTTCAGTAGCAGATGGAGCAGATGGAGATTGCGTATTATTTTGCGAAACGTGATTGTCGATCGTAGGAAACATAGCTTCAATTGCAAACGCTTTCGCTGTGATGAAGAGCAACGAAAGCCCTAGGAAAAAATACCGCATGAACAATCTAGTTCGATTACTCATGACTTACTCCTTAATCCTGTTTATTCTAGCTCTCGCTTAAATGCGAGAGTCGTCATAATGATTAAGCAGTAGTCCTTTAGATTTCTCGTGATTGACGAGAGATGATGGCAATGTAGCTGAATGATGCCCTGTCCGTTTTTATAATTTATAGTTGTATATTAACATGAATTTATAAAACAAGTTTGATGCAGACAATACTGTGAGTGTTGTGATCAGTACGTTAAAATATGCTGAGGAGATCACCTAAGTCTCCTCAGAAAGTGCGCAATTAAAATCCTATATTGTTAACTTTGCAAAGTGTGTAACATCCACGCTTTTTGCAGCTAACTCTTTCAATAGAGTTGGAATTGTCGATGGATCACTTTTACATTTAGTACGTAATTTTGAAAGTGCTTCAGCTTTATTGCGGTCGATTACACCACGAACATTTATGATTTTTTCAAGTAACTCTTCTAGCCGCGCTGAATTATCTAAAACAACAGTCTTTTTAACTTCTTCTACCTGAGAGCTAGGTGTATCTGGTGGAGATGCAGGATTTGAAGCTCTCGGAGTCAGTGAAAGTGCAGTCATCATTCCAGCATATGAAGAACTTTGTCGCGGCGTTGTTGCTGCGCTACGAGGAGACGGATCAGCTGCTGGCGCAGCTTCTTCTACAGCAGGTTTTTCTGGCTGCACATTTTTCATAGTTGCTGTTATTTGTATTGTTGCTGCTTTAACGGATTCAATTTTTTGAATTTCCGCTGTGAGTGAATTAGTGAGTCCTGCCCTACGTTCTGAATTGACTTGCCCAATCAATACTTGTATTTCTTCAATCGTTTGTTCAAACGCAAGTATTCTTGTTTCAACTGCTTTTATGTTTGTGAATTGTCTTTTTTCTTCAGCAAAATAGGTTGCTTCTTTATCTTTTGCAGAAACTAGTTTTGCAGTTGCGGGTTCCGCACAAAATTGCGAAAGTGCTTTGGTTAAGTTACGAATAGCTTCAACTGCTTTTTCTTCGGCAACCCGTTCTTTTTCTTTGCGCAAAACCTGCATGACAGGTTCAGTTATTTTCAGTGCTTGAATTCTCTCAATTTGGACTGTCAATGCTTCAGTCAAATTAGATAGAGTCACAGCGTTTTTTGTCATATATGCTCTAGTTGCTTCAGCAAAAGCCTCAGCAGAGCCGATTTTTTCTTCAAGCTTTAGCACGTCGTCTTCTTTAATTTGATTCAGCAACGTTTTTGGGTCATGGTGTTTAGGCGAATTAATTTTTACGAATGTCTGATCTTGCATTAATGCACTAATTTCCGCTGTTAAATCAGCGATTGATTTCGTGACAAATTCTTCCGCCTGTTTTGAATCGACTTCCGCGTTAATTTCTTGCTGATGTTTATTCAAAAACATTAATGGAAATGACTCATCCAAAACCAATGGTAATTTGGTGCAAATTGGTTTTGTCACCCCGTAAGGTTTTGGATTTGCGGTAGAAAACTCATACCAGATTTGACCCAGTCCAGGTACTGCATAACCCGTATAAATTTTAGCGAGCTTTTCCGGAGATAATTCAAGTAAAGCATCAAGATCGCCGAGGTATGCGAGCTCTTGAATTAAAACATAGGACTCTTGTTCGATTTGTTCGATTTGTGCGATGGGTTTATTATTAATTTTTGCGTTGGCTGCTCTTTTTTTCGAAGCAGCTAATTTGTCTCTTTGAACTCGAATTCTTTCGCGATAGGCGTCAGGTGCATTGCGCGCAATTTCCTGACGTAAAGTATGTAACAATAAATAGAAAATTTCAGTAAACGTCGAGCAAAACTTACCATCGTTTTGGACTTTATCCGCTTTTTTCCCAAGCGCAATGATAATATCTAACCATTCATTAACAGAGGCATTGGATTGCGCAGCTTCATCAATTCGTTTGATGATGTCATTACACTCTTTAATTTTCATACGAACGTCAAAATGATATTTAGTCACTTTGGCGAGTGTGTAATAACTTGCATATTCCTGAAGTTGAATAATAGTCTGAGTAGAAACCAATTGATCAGATGCTTTGTGCTCAATGGACAATGGACCGGGAATCTTGATAGAAAGTGCAGGTTTCACAAGCGGAGTATCAAAGATTCCAGTGATGGGCGCTGCTAGTATCTGTGATACGATTTCTTTTTCATCGCTTACCGAGAGCGGACTTCCGATTTCTGACGGCGTTGGTGTTGTGCTAGTACTTGGGTGTAGGGATTTTTTTCTCGAGCCTTCAGGTCTTACACCATTATAGTTTTTAGTTAAGAAATACGGTTCAAATTCATCCTGCAAAATATAGGGAAGATAAGGATTCAAATTTTCGCAGCCATGCGCGGATGGCGTCGCTGGATATTCATATCCGAGAACATAAGAGGTTTTATCTGTAATATATTGATAACCACTTGCTACCCACGAACCAATTAAAGGTAGTGTGGTGCCAGGCAAGGGAGCTCTGACATTGCCTTTAAAAAGAAGCTTCATTTCATCTAAATCAAGCTCAAGCAACGGCTGAAGATGGCCTAGATAAGCAAGTCTTTTAATTGTCGCATCAATATTATTTTTATCTTGTTCGATTGCTTTGTCGTCAATATTTAATTTTTTATCTGCGACATATTTACGACGTTGCTGTTCTAAATTTCGCAATTCTTCAGCAATTTTTTCTTGTTTGGCGGATTCAGAAATTTCACGACGGATGACACGTAAAACCATGAATAGCATTTCTGTTGCATTTGACGCGTTGTAGCCTTCTTGCTGAGCTTTATCAGCTTCTGTTGCAATAAAATTTATAATTCTTAACCAATCCTTGTCACTTGCGCCGTGTCGAAAGGCGTTATTAATGACTCGTCTTACTTTGCTGACAAGGGTATGTTTCCCTAAATTATCGGCTTTTTCTAAATAATCATCGAAATAAGCTTGCACTTCATTATTATAAGTTTTTTTTGACAACGGCATGCTACAACCTCCGTGTTGATAATTAAAAAAATAAATCAATTCCCAAAAATGGGATAATGAAGCGATACTAACGAAAATTCCTTAAGGAATTCTTAAAACGTATTGACTCAAAAGAAAGCCGCGGCTACCCTGATACGCACTTCAAAGGAGTGCGGTCGAATGAAGATTGTTGCGCAGTTTGAGATTCCTTATTACCAATTTTTAGATGAACAAGGTCACCTTGCCAGTGATGCTCCCGATTTTGCAAAAAATCCAGAACATCTTCTGCGTCTTTATAAAGACATGGTGTTAAGTCGAACGTTTGATACAAAAGCAATTGCCTTGCAGCGTACTGGAAAAATGGGTACTTATCCTTCCACACGCGGACAAGAAGCCGTATTTGTCGGCATGGGCGATGCGATTCCCAAAGACGATATTTTTGTACCATATTATCGTGATATTGCGACATTAGCGTTACGCGGCGTGAATCCAGTCGATATTTTATTATATTGGGGCGGTGATGAACGCGGTAATCGTTTTGCCAATGCAAAAACGAATTTTCCGTATGCGGTTCCTATCGGTACCCAAATTTTGCATGCAGTCGGTGCTGCAACCGCTTTAAAAATTCGTAAAGAAAAACGCGCTGTGGTTTGCGTTTGCGGTGATGGTGGCACATCGGAAGGTGATTTTTATGAAGCGATGAATGTGGCTGGCGTTTGGAAATTACCGGTCGTATTTGTGGTGAGTAATAATCAATGGGCGATTTCAGTGCCGCGAACTGCTCAGACAGCCGCGCAAACCATTGCGCAAAAAGCCATTGCAGCAGGTTTTTCAGGTGAGCAAGTGGATGGTAATGACATAATTGCCGTGCGCGCACGCGTAGCAGATGCGGCGAAAAAAGCGCGTGATAAAAATGAACCTACTTTACTTGAATTGGTTTGTTACCGGCAACATGATCACACGACAGCCGATGATGCGAGTCGTTATGAGCCAGAAAATCAGCGTGACACTGAATGGAAAAAAGAACCCATTACTCGGTTACGTCGTTATCTCGAAAGTATTAATGCGTGGTCACAAGAGAAAGAAGATGCATTATTAGCAGAATGCAGTGCGACAGTTGAAAAACTTGTTGCGGAATATTTAGCGATAGAACCTGCTGCACCTTCCTCTATGTTTGATCATTTATATGCGACATTACCAGCTGCATACGCAGAACAACGTGAAATGCTGAAGAGCCAGGGAGTTTAACATGGCAGAAATTACTCTTGTTGAAGCCATTAATCAGGCAATGGCATATGAAATGCAGGCAGATCCTGATGTGGTTGTGTTAGGTGAAGACATTGCAAAAAATGGCGGCGTGTTTCGTGCGACCGTCGGCTTACTCGATAAATTTGGCCCTGAGCGCGTGCGTGATACACCGCTTGCTGAATCAATGATTGCCGGTCTTGCGATAGGCATGGCAATTGAAGGATTAAAACCAGTCGCTGAATTTCAATTTATGGGATTTATTTATCCCGCATTGGATCAAATTATTAATCATGCTTCGCGTATTCGTAATCGCACGCGTGGCAAGTTGAGTTGTCCTGTCGTATTTCGTACGCCATATGGTTGTGGAATTCGCGCGCCGGAACATCATTCAGAAAGTACCGAAGCGTTATTCGCGCATATTCCAGGGTTACGTGTTGTGATGCCATCCTCGCCCGCACGTGCTTATGGTTTATTGCTTGCTTCCATTCGCGATCCAGATCCCGTTATCTTTCTAGAACCATCCAGACTTTATCGTTGGGCAAAACAAGAAGTGCCCGATAACGGCAAAGCATTACCATTGGACGTCTGTTTTACGTTACGTGTGGGTGAAGATGTCACACTTGTCACATGGGGTTCACTGGTCAAAGAAACATTGGCAGCCGCCGAAAAATTAGCAGCAGAAGGTATCAGTGCAGAAGTGATTGATCTTGCGACCATTAAGCCAATCGATATGGAAACCATTTTGTCGTCAGTTGAAAAAACGGGACGTTGTGTGATTGTGCATGAAGCAGCGCGTACTTGTGGGGTGGGTGCAGAAATTTCAGCACAATTGGCAGAACAAGGATTAATGTTCCTAAAATCGCCCGTACAACGCGTGACAGGCTACGACACGATTGTGCCGTATGCGCGCTTAGAAAAATATTATTTACCCAATGAAAATCAAATTATTGAAGCAGTACAACGTGTAATGGAGTTCGCATGAAAATATTTCATTTACCAGACTTAGGCGAAGGATTGGCTGAAGCTGAAATTCACGAATGGTATATCAAAGAAGGCGATGTCGTGAAAGTGGATCAACCCATGGTAAGCATGGAAACGGCGAAAGCGGTTGTTGATGTGCCAGCACCGCAAGCAGGAAAAATTGCTAAGTTATACGGAAAAAAAGGGGACATTATTCAAACTCACGCGCCGTTAGTTGAATTTGAAGGTGAGGGTGGCGATGACCATGCAAAACCAAAAGATAAAGGTACCGTCGTTGGGAGTCTCGAAGAAAGTACCACGCTGCTTGATGAAGGCGACATGATTATTGGTGCCGCGAAAAAAACCGCCTCTACAGTGAAAGCAATGCCCGCAGTGCGAGCGTTAGCAAAACAATTAAATGTTGATTTAACGACTGTCACAGCGAGTGGTCCACAAGGCCAAATTACGACAGATGATGTGAAAAAAGCGGCAGGCCAAAAAACGAAATTACCTGGTAATGTTGAACCATTACATGGCGTGCGTCGTTCGATGGCGATTGTGATGACGCAATCGCATCAGGAAGTTGTGCCTGTTACCATTATTGATGATGCGGATGTGACGGACACCAATAAAGCAGATTTCACTGCCTGTTTGTTACAAGCAATCGTTGTGGCAGCAAAAGCGGAACCTTCGCTGAATGCCTGGTATGACGGAAAAAATATGGAACGTTGTCTGCACAGTGAAGTTAATATTGGACTGGCGATGGATACCGAAGAAGGTTTGTTTGTGCCAGTCTTAAAAGATGTTGCAAAAAAGACGTCGCAAGAATTGCGTGATGCAATTGATGGATTCAAAAAATCAGTGCGTGCTCGCACCGTTTCTCCGAGTGATTTGCAAGGCGCAACCATTACACTCTCAAATTTTGGTACCATTGCAGGACGTTATGCAAGCCCGATTATCGTGCCACCCATGGTTGCAATTTTAGGTTGTGGGAAACTACGTGAAGAAGTGCGCGTTGTTGATGGTCAAATGGCGATTCGTCGCATTGCGCCATTGTCATTGACGTTTGATCATCGCGCAGTGACGGGTGGTGAAGCGACACGGTTTTTGGGAGCGGTGATTAAGTATTTGGAAGGAAAATAATCGTATTGTCACATAAGGGATGTCATTCCCGCGAAGGCGGGAATCCATTTGGAATAACAGTAGCAGATGAATAGATTCCCGCCTCCGCGGGAATGACATTCTTACTTGACGTGACCACATAAGGACAGTGAACATGATCCCCCTCAATTTCCATCTCGGCGAAACCGTCGATATGCTACGTTCCTCAATTTATGATTTTGCATCCACTGAAATTGCGCCGCATGCTGCGAAAATTGATCACGACAATAAATTCCCCGCCGGGCTTTGGAAAAAATTAGGTGGTATGGGTCTGTTAGGCATTACTGTCGAAGAAGAATATGGTGGATCCGGATTAGGTTATCTTGAACATGTGATTGCAATGGAAGAAATCAGTCGTGCGTCAGGATCCGTTGGATTAAGTTACGGCGCTCACTCCAATCTCTGCGTCAATCAAATTCGTTTAAATGGCACTGAAGCACAAAAGAAAAAATATTTGCCCAAGTTATGTAGCGGCGAACATGTCGGTGCTCTGGCGATGAGTGAAGCTAATTCAGGCTCTGATGTGATGAGTTTGCAATTACGCGCAGAAAAAAAAGATGATCATTTCGTGTTGAATGGCACCAAAATGTGGATTACCAATGGTCCGGATGCCGATATATTAGTTGTGTATGCACGCACCGAAAAAAATTCAGGAAAACATGGCATTACTGCCTTCATCATTGAAAAAGACATGCCTGGTTATTCCACCGCACAAAAGCTTGATAAATTAGGTATGCGTGGTTCAAATACGTCTGAATTAATTTTCGAAAATTGTCGTGTGCCAGCCGAAAATGTTTTAGGTAACCTCAATCACGGCACTCAAGTCTTAATGAAAGGTTTGGATATCGAACGCTTGATTTTAGCTGCGGGTCCAGTTGGTTTGATGCAAGCGTGTCTCGACATTGTGTTGCCTTATGTGCATGAGCGCAAACAATTCGGCCATCCCATCGGTGAATTTCAATTAATTCAGGCAAAAATGGCGGATATGTATGTCGGTTTAATGTCAGCACGTGCTTATTTGTATAGCGTTGCAAAAACCGCTGATCAAGGTGGCGTAACGCGTAAAGATTCTGCGGGCGTTATTTTATATACCTCAGAAAAAGCAACCTGGATGGCATTACAAGCCATTCAATGTTTAGGTGGCAATGGTTATATCAATGAATTTCCAACTGGACGTTTACTGCGTGATGCAAAATTATATGAAATTGGCGCAGGCACGTCTGAAATACGGCGAATTTTAATTGGAAGAGAATTATTTGCAGAAACGGATGCATGATTAAATAAAAAGGATAACTCGTGACGACAACGATACAAACACAACTTGATCCAGCCAACAGTACGTTTAAGCGCAATGCAGATGCGATGCTGCAACAAGTTCAGGATTTTAAACAAAAGCTTGCACAAATTTATCAGGGCGGCAATGAAGCTGCGCGTGAACGTCATCGTGAACACGGAAAATTATTACCGCGCGATCGCATTCAATTACTGCTCGATTCCGGTTCGGATTTTTTAGAATTATCTGCGCTCGCAGGATATGAATTATACGACGATGAACTTCCAGCAGGCGGCATTATCACGGGAGTTGGTCAAATTCACGGTATTGAGTGCATGTTAATTGTGAATGATGCGACAGTGAAAGGTGGAACCTATTATCCAATCACGATCAAAAAACATTTGCGCGCCCAAAAAATTGCGCAAGAAAATCGGCTACCGTGTATTTACTTAGTTGATTCGGGCGGCGCGTTTTTACCAAAACAGGATGAAGTGTTTCCGGATATTGATCACTTCGGACGAATTTTCTTTAATCAAGCGACGATGTCATCATTACGTATTCCGCAAATTGCTGCCGTCATGGGATCGTGCACAGCGGGTGGCGCATATGTGCCTGCGATGGCTGACGAATCTGTGATGGTACGCAATCAAGCGACGATATTTCTCGCAGGCCCACCGCTAGTCAAAGCAGCCACCGGTGAAGTGGTGACAGCGGAAGCATTAGGTGGAGCGGATGTGCATTGTCGAATTTCCGGTGTCGCAGATCATTATGCAAATAACGATGAACATGCTTTAAAAATCGTGCGACGCATTGTTTCGAATTTAAATTATCAGAAAAAAAATCCACTGGTGTTACGCGAACCCAAAGAACCTTTATTTGATCCACAAGAATTATATGGAATTATTCCAGCGGATCCACGTTATCCATTTGATATTCGTGAAGTCATTGCACGTATTTTTGATGCGTCACAATTTGATGAATTCAAAGCGCAATATGGCAAAACGCTAGTCTGTGGTTTTGCACATTTGCATGGCATGCCAGTCGGTGTCATTGCAAATAATGGAATTTTATTTTCAGAATCTGCTTTGAAAGGCGCGCATTTTATTGAGTTATGTTGTCAACGCGGCATCCCGCTGATCTTTTTACAAAATATTACCGGCTTCATGGTTGGCAGCAAATATGAATCGGAAGGCATTGCAAAACACGGTGCAAAATTAGTGACTGCAGTAGCTTGTGCAAAAGTACCAAAACTGACTGTCATCATTGGCGGAAGTTACGGTGCTGGCAATTATGCGATGTGTGGACGCGCGTACGATCCACGTTTTATGTGGATGTGGCCCAATGCAAAAATTGCAGTGATGGGTGGCGAGCAAGCTGCAAATGTATTGGCACAAGTGACCCGTGAAAAGAAAGAGCGCTTAGGCAAAGCCTGGACACCAGCGGAAGAAGAGGCATTGAAAGCGCCCATCCTCGCGCAATATGCAAAACAAAGTCATGCTTATTATTCTAGCGCACGTATCTGGGATGATGGCGTGATTGATCCATTGGATACCCGTAAAGTTTTGATATTAAGTTTGTCTGCTGCATTAAATGCACCGATTTCTCCCACCGAGTTTGGTTTATTTAGGATGTAATTTTATGACGAATCAAACACAAATTTTAATGACGACGCCGAGTGCAGGAGTTTGTTTGGTGACGTTGAATCGCCCAGAAAAACGCAATGCATTGAATGGTCAACTAATATCAGAATGGATTGATGTTTTAAATAAAATCATTGCGGACAAGAGCATTCAAATCGTGATGTTCAACGGCAATGGCGAACATTTTTGTGCGGGTGCCGATATTGCCTGGATGCAAAAAATGGCACAACAATCGTATGAAGAAAATGTCTCAGATGCAATGCAACTCGCGATGTTATTAAATCTTATCAATACATTTCCAAAACCGACCATTGGTTTAATACACGGTTCAACGATGGGTGGTGGTCTGGGTGTGATAGCCTGTTGTGATATGGTCATCGCAGCAGATAATTCAGTTTTTTGTTTTTCTGAAACGAAAATTGGTCTGACACCTTCGGTGATTAGTCCTTATGTTATTCCCGTAATTGGTGCACGCAACGCAAGATATTTTTATCTGACGGCGGAAAAGTTTGATGTTAAAAAAGCAGTAGAATTGAATTTGGTACAACAAAGTGTGCCCCTGGAAAAAATATTTGATGCTGGAATTCAGCTTGCTAAAACACTACAAAATAACAGCCCGCATGCATTGCAGGAAGCAAAAAAATTAATTCGACGTATTGAAAAAAATGCAGATGCTGAAAATAGTATGGAAAGCACCGCAGAACATTTAGCAATGATGCGAAGTTCAGAGGATGCGCGTGAGGGTATCCAAGCATTTCTAGAAAAACGAACGCCACTATGGAAAGGGATGTAACAATGTCGCTACCTAAATCTGTCAAACTTGTCGAAGTAGGCCCACGCGATGGTTTGCAAAATGAAGCTAAAATCATTCCTACACCAATCAAAATAGAATTTATCAATCGCTTGTCGCAGACTGGATTGACAGTGATTGAAGCGACGAGTTTTGTTTCACCGAAATGGATTCCGCAACTTGCGGATCATAATGAAGTCTTTCAGGGAATTACCAAGCAGAAAAATATTGCTTATCCCGTTTTAGTTCCCAATCGCAAAGGGTTTGAAAATGCCTTGGCAGCCGGTGTGAAAGAAGTGGCGGTATTTACAACTTCATCTGAAACGTTTTGTCAGCGCAATACCAATTGCACTGTAGCGGAAAGTTTAGAACGTATTGCTGAAATTACAACAGCTGCAAATGCTAACAATATTCGTGTCCGCGGTTATTTGTCTTGTGTCTTAGGTTGCCCTTATGAAGGAGAAATTTCGCACGAGTCTGTGGCTGAACTTTCTGAAAAATTAATTCAACTCGGTTGTTATGAAATTTCGTTAGGCGATACGATTGGTGTTGGCACACCGGGTAAAACGCAAGATTTGTTGCAGGTTGTGATGGAAAAAATTCCCAAAGAAAAATTAGCGGTGCATTTTCACGATACGTATGGTCAGGCACTCGCAAATATTTTTGCGGCATTACAATGTGGGATTAGTGTGATTGATAGTGCGGTCGCAGGACTTGGTGGTTGTCCTTATGCAAAAGGTGCGACAGGGAATGTTGCATCAGAAGATGTGGTATATCTTTTGAATGGGCTAGAAATTGAAACGGGAATTGATTTGCAAAAGTTGATTGAGGCTGGCAAGTTTATTGCAGGGTATTTGGATAAACCGGTTCAATCAAAAGTAAGTAGAGCTTTGAAGTTTTGAACGGCATCGCAGGGCGGACACATAGGTCCCCCTACAAAAAGGCATTTTTAAGAATCAACTTACCGTATTCGTTAACTTAAGTGAAAAAGTTCTGTTTGGCACGAATCCTAAATCACCTGCGTCTGGATCAAATGAACTTGCAATTTGAGTCGATCTTTGCAGAGATCCACCAAACAATCTGGGATCACAGTTCTGAGACAGAGAGCCTCTTGGATATTCAAATTGAGTGTCACTCGCAATCGGAATCGGAACTGAAGTTGTTTCCTCTGCTACACTATGAGATGTTTCTACTGTGATTAATGGTGTTGCTGGCTGCTGGTTTTCTCTTAGTTGTCTACGTACTTCTTTTTCTACAGTTTCTCCCTGACGATCAAGTGCAAGCTGATACTTAAACGCTAGAGCTGCCGCTATAACAGAGAATCCAATTGTGACTGGATGAGTAGTTAAATCATCACGATTAGCAAGTGTATGAGGTAGGCTGGTGCATGCAACAAAGGTACCTTCCGCCATATTAACCGCATTTGCAAATATGCATCCCGTGACAACAGGTTGCATATAACCGAATTCTGATTTAGCTGTTTGTTCTGATTGTTCTGAATCAGTTTGTTCTCGAGCAAGACGAGCATTTTCTTGTTGGTTCAGGATGGCGCCCAGAGTTGAGATGCCGTTTGTAATAAAGTTCGCTATAGCGCCCGTAGCTGAAATTGTTTTAGCAATGCCATCGGGTACTGCAACATTATGTTCTCCAAATAAAGCGAACATGTGACATAACGTTTTATCTCTAAAAATAGAAATTAGATTCTGATTTGAATACCAGATACCAATCGTACCGAGTATAACGCCCACTAAAACGCCGAAGCGATCACAATTGCTGATTTCGTTCCAACCACTTTGGAGAATCAGTTTTGTCCCATCTGACTTGTAAAGGTTACTGCTATGACGTAATACTCTTTCATTCGTTTCTGAATCAATCAGATAGCCTTGTTTATTTGCGACAAGCGGAAGTTCTTGGTGATTTTCATCATAAAGTTTACCAACATAAAGTTCTCCATCTTCATCAAACAAACGCGTTGAATAAAAGAGAAATTCTATATTACAACGATTTATTTTTACATTGTATTTTGCAAATGATTTTAAGTTAGCATAAATCAATAAAGCGGTTGCCAAATTGGCGAGAATAATTTTGTAAGTATCGCTTTGGTTTTCACCGCATTTGCCTTCATATTCGAATTTCATCCAAAGCTGCAAGAGGCCAATTAATGAATTCATACTGACAATGCCACTTGAGCCACTGCCAAATCCATAAATGACATTCACTACTTGAGATGCTTTATAACCTAAACTCCAGGAATGCGTGTTAAGACTTGGATGACAAAAAGTAGCTTTGATTTCTTTTTCTTCTGTGTAAGTCAGTTGACTCTCAAAATCAATCGATTCTGAAGGAATGAAATTTGCATCCAATAATTTAGCTTGTGCCGCGACTTTCATTTTATCTTGGGTAACAGGAGGAAGTGCTTTTTGATTAGAGAGTTCTCGACGATAAGAATTAAAAAATCGGGTATAAAGATTGGTGACGCCAGCACCAATTAAACCAATTGAAGCTAAAGCAATACCAAAAGCCGATTGCGAACTAAGTGCAGGCACATTCAATAATCTGGCAAGATAATCTGAAAATTTAGAAGCATTAAAAACACCGGATCCAGCTCTTGCAGCAACGAGCGCAAGTCCAGGAACAGCATTAATGACGACACTTACGGCCCGTTTGACGAAATTTGTAGCGGATGAAACACCTGATTTTAGTCTAGTAAACATAAGTCGTTTTCATTCTATTAGTTCGTTTTGTATGTGCGCACATTTTAATATATTTGACAAAAAATGACAAGTACAAATTATGTACACACATATAACTATTTGAATTTACTATAATAATATTATGCAAAAGTAAACGTTGGGGAGATAGATGTTTCAGGAACAATTTGCTTTTTTGGATGCCTTTCTGCAGTTGCCACTTTGACAGTAATTTTTTTCCAGGTTTCTTGCAGATAATTTATTGTGATTTGTTCGGTCATCGCGATGCCACCATTTTTCGTATCGTAGTAATGACGAGACAACCATGGCATGGTTAATTTAATATAATTGTAGCTTAAAGGCGTCAATGCTCTCTGACCAATTCCCGTTAAAGAATAAAGTGTATTGCCCCAAAAAATTTCGCTTTTGGAATAATGAATTCCCAGTCGCTGATAAATTTGCACGAGATCATGTAGCGGCAACCACCAAATCATTGGGCGTACTTGCCATTGTTTTTTGTCTAGCATGATAAGCATATCCAGTCCTTCTTCACTGACAGTATGTGCGGTTTGCCAATGCTGATGAAAATCCTCTTTTGAAATTTTATTCATAAATGCACCATGAAAAACTTGATCTGACTCAATATGTGTTGCACATCCTAATAAAAATGCAACGAGCGCAGGATTTTGTTGTTCTGGATAAGGATAACGTTCATGTAAATAGGCGACAAACGTATCAATAAATTTTTGCCAGTGCGAGGCATTACCAAAATGTGTGCCTGGCATATAACCTGAATCTGGATAATTAGAACCAACCAGATAGGCATCCAAATTATTTTCAATTAAGTTTTTTAAATCTTTATCCGATAAATGCGGAATGATTTCTTTCGCGATAAACATGTGAGTAATGCCGCCCGCTGCAAAACTAAAATTTTGGGTAGAGGCAAAAAATAGTAACAGTGCAAGCAACACCGTTTTCATTAAATGAATATCCTTTTCATTTTTGTAAATGGCTGTGTTTGTAACTATAAGCGAAGTAAATAACAAAGCCAATCAATAACCAAATGACAAATCGCCACCATGTGACGGCGGGTAGATTCAGCATGAGATACAGACAAAAAATAATTCCTAAGGTTGGGATAAGTGGATTCCACGGTAATTTAAACGGTCTTGGCAAATCAGGCTTGGTAAAGCGCAGCACGATAACACCACCACAGACCATCGTAAATGCTGTTAATGTACCGATGTTGACAAGTTCCGCGGCCTGATCAAGTGGCATGAAACCGGCAGCGGCTGCGATAACAATGCCACTTAAGATGATGACGAAATTCGGTGTGCGTGTTTTCTGATTTAGTTTAGTAAATTGCGGTGGCAACAAACCATCGCGCGCAATCGCTAATATGATGCGAGTCAACCCATAGTACATAACCAGCATCACAGTCGTTAAACCTGCAATTGCGCCTATGGAAATAATACCTGCCAGTGTTGGATGGCCTAGATTTAAGATGGCATCTGCAACCGGTGCTTTTACATTGAGTGTAGTGTAGGGAACGATAAGTGTGAGAAGACCGGAAACAACGACATAAATACTCGCGCAAATCATGACAGATAAAATGATTCCTATAGGCACATCGCGTTGTGGAGTTACCGTTTCTTCAGCAGCAGTTGCAAGTGCGTCAAATCCAATATATGCAAAAAAAACTAATGCCGCTCCTTGCATCACACCATTCCATCCAAACGGCAAGAAAGTTTGCCAATGCACGGGATTTACGTGTTTGATTGCAATTCCGATAAATAAAGCAATCGTGAGAAGTTTGATAATCACGACAATAAAATTAAATCGCGCACTGGCACGTGTGCCAAGACACAGTAGCACACTGAGTAACCCAATAATTAATACGGCAGGCAGATTGATCATACCGCCTTCGAATGGATTTTTGATTAAGTTATCAGGTAAAGAAACATGTAATGCGATTAATGCATCATTCACATAACCTGACCATCCAATGGCAACAGTTGAAACGGATAACGCATATTCAAATAATAAATTCCAGCCTACCAACCATGCGATAAATTCTCCGAATCCTGCATAAGTATAATTGTAGGCACCGCCGCATCCGCCAATACTTGTGGTTAATTCTGCATAAGCAAGTGCCGCAAACATCGATGCTAAACCGGCAACAATATACGATAACGTGACGGCAGGACCTGCTCTCGTTGCAGCAGCAATCCCAGTTAAAACAAAAACGCCAGCGCCAATGATCACACCAATTCCCATTAAGGTCAGATCAGTTGCGGTTAGAGATTGTCGTAATGAATATTCTGAATCACTGGTTATGGTGGTTGGATGTTTGGTTCGGAATAAATTCATAAGATTTTCTTCCTTGAAAGTAATGTTACTAGTATATAATCTTTTTCATTTATTTAAAGGAAAGGAATCCATGCCATATCAAGTCACCCATTTTATTAATGGTCAAACCGTCTCATCTTCTGGCCGCGTTCTTGATTTATATAATCCAGCCACAGGCGATCTGATGGGTCATGTGACAATGGCAGATAAAGCCATCGTAGAACAAGCAGTTTCTGCAGCAAAAGCGGCATTTATAAAATGGTCCGCCACAACCCCTCTAAAACGCGCTCGTATTTTATTTAAATATAAAGCTCTTCTGGAGCAACACGCAGATGAGTTAGCAGAACTTGTTACCAAAGAACACGGTAAAACACTCAGCGATGCACGTGGTTCTGTGCAACGTGGTATTGATGTTGTCGAATTTACGTGTGGCATTCCACATCATTTAAAAGGCAGTTATACCGAAGAAGTTGGAACAGAAATTGATAGTTATTCAGTGCGGCAACCGTTAGGCGTTTGTGTGGGTATAACACCTTTTAATTTTCCTGCGATGGTTGCACTGTGGATGTTTCCTTTAGCAATTGCTTGCGGAAATACTTTTATTTTAAAACCATCTGAAAAAGATCCATCGTGTGCATTAAGACTCGCACAACTTGCAAAAGAAGCAGGTGTGCCGGATGGTGTGATTAATGTCGTGCAAGGGGATAAAGAAGCGGTAGATGCTTTGTTAACGCATCCTGATGTGAAAGCAGTCAGTTTTGTTGGTTCAACACCGGTTGCAGAATATGTTTATAAAACAGCGATTGCACATGGCAAACGTGCACAAGCATTTGGTGGCGCGAAAAATCATTGTGTTGTCATGCCGGATGCGGATCTTGAGCAAACCGTGGATGCGATTGTCGGAGCGGCTTATGGATCTGCGGGCGAACGTTGCATGGCAATTTCAGTTGCGGTTGTCGTCGGTGATAAATTGGCAGATGAATTGATTGCAAAAATTAAACCGCGCGTGGATGCTTTAAAAATTGGTCCAGGCGTTGAAGCGCATGTTGAAATGGGACCACTTATTTCCGAAGCACACTGGGAGCGAGTGAAATCGTATATTGATTTAGGTATCAAAGAAGGTGCTGAATTAGTTGTTGATGGTCGTGCTTATAAACCGAAAGGATTTGAAAAAGGTTTTTATATGGGCGGTTCGCTCTTCGATCATGTGCAGCCCACAATGCGAATTTATCGCGAAGAAATTTTTGGGCCTGTGTTATCGATTGTGCGCGTGCCAGATTTTAATTCCGCATTGCAATTAATCAATGATCATGAATATGGTAATGGCACTGCGATTTTTACGCGTGATGGAAATACGGCTCGAACGTTTGCAACGAAAGTGCAAGTGGGTATGGTTGGTATCAATATTCCGATTCCTGTTCCAGTTGCTTATCACAGTTTTGGTGGTTGGAAACGTTCTTTGTTCGGTGATATTCATATGCATGGTCCTGAAGGCGTACAGTTTTATACAAAATTAAAAACGATCACTGAACGCTGGTTAAAAAATTCAACCGGTTCTGATTTTAATATACCAACGCATTAGGAAATTTTTTTATGACACAAATTGCATTTATCGGTTTAGGACACATGGGTAATCCCATGGCGCGCAATTTAGTAAAAGCAGGTTTTCAAGTCAAAGTTTTTGATTTGATGCCGGCAGCAGTAAAAGCATTGGTTGCAGCAGGTGCGACTGCAGCAAAATCATTAGCAGATGCAGCGGAAGGCGCAGACATTATTGTGACGATGTTACAAACAGGGCAACAAGTCAGTGAAGTGTGTTTGGGACCGAATGGTCTTTTTGCGCATGCGATGAAAGGCGCGTTGTATGTAGATTCTTCATCGATTGAAATCAGTGCCACGCGCGAATTGCATAAAATTGCTGATTCAATGGGAATTGGAATGTTGGATGCGCCTGTATCAGGCGGAGTTGCAGGCGCAGAAGCGGGCACTTTGACTTTTATGATAGGAGGCACTGAGAAAAATTTTTCGCGCGCAAAAACTTTTTTTGAAAAAATGGGAAAAAAAATCGTGCATGCCGGTGCTGGTGGAAGTGGACAAGCCGCGAAAATTTGCAACAATTTAATTCTTGGTATTTCCATGATTGCAGTGAGTGAAGCTTTCACATTAGGTGAAAAATTAGGATTGGATCCAAAGAAATTTTTTGAAATTAGTTCGAATGCATCAGGCCAATGTTGGTCGATGACAAGTTATTCTCCTGTACCAGGATTAGTTGAGAAAGCACCGTCAAATAATAATTATAAACCAGGATTTGCTGCTAGCATGATGTTGAAAGATTTACATTTGGCTCAGAAAGCAGCGGATAGTGTGGATGCTATGATTCCACTTGGTGAAGTCGCTTCGGAACTTTATTCTTTGTTTGTGAATCGAGGTAATGCGGATGTTGATTTTTCTGGGATTATAAAAATGCTCGAATAATTTTTTAAACATCATCTTTTGTGATGCCAAAATCTTTTAATAACGTTTTCAAACGACCATCAAAATCCATTTTCTTTGCAGAGGGATCTTTGCCGGTGTCGTGATAAGGCGTATTAACTGCTTTCGAATCAGTTGTAAATTTAGCATTCATCAATACACTGCCTACTGTGTTAGGCGCCGCTTTGTTTGGTGATGTTTCATTGGATGTTTGTGCTTCACTTGATGTTGTGAGTGTATCGAATGTCATTAACTTATCTAACGTAGCTGTTTGTTGATTTGTCTGGGTCGTCTCTGTTTGTAATGTTTTGATTGTTTCAGTCAATCCTGTGACAACGGGAGTTAGATTGACAAAGTCAGGCGTGTGTTCGTAGCCCCAACTCGGCGTATAACTAAACTTATTGAGCAATACATTAATTGGATTTTCTAACGCATTTCCAGTCACTTTAGCAACTGATTTTGCATAAGAACTATCGCTATATTCATTACTATTTTGTCTCATGCTGTGAGCATCAGCAGTAGGAGTCGCTGAACTTCTAAAGAATATTTGAGATGACAAAGGTGCTACATAAGTTGATGTCAATGGTACATTCACAGGCTCTGGCGACTCAACTTTTGGTACAACGATGGTTTCTGCTGGTTGATATGTAAAGCTAAAGATAGTTGGCATTGAGACATTACCAGCAGCATCAATTTGTCGCACGTATACGTTGTTTGTTCCTTGCATGAATGTAGGAGCAGTTGTACTCCACGTCGTTCCATTCGCACTATATTGAACGACCGCATCATTTTCCACACCACTGATTGTGAGTGTGCCAGCATTAGCGCTTGCTAATCCTACAGTTGGTGCAGCAACTTGAGTGTCGTAACTGAAAGCATAGGTTGTCGCATTTGAAATATTTCCTGCGAGATCAGTTTGACGAACGTAAACTGTATTTGAACCTTGTGTTAGTGGAGGTGCTGTTGTATTCCATGTCATGCCATCCGCACTGTATTCAATGAGTGCGCCACTGACTGTGCCACTGACAGTGAGTGCGCCAACATTCGTAATTTTATCCGTACCACTGCTACCGGAATCCGTTGTTAATCTGACTGTAGGTGCATTGATTTGTGTAGCATACGTGAAAGTAATTGTTGTTGGTGCAGAAGCATTACCTGCAACATCCAGTTGACGAACATAAATCGTGTTACTGCCCTGTGCGAGAGCAGGTGCGCTTGAACTCCATGTTATTCCATTTGAACTGTATTGAACGGTTGCGCCATTTTCGGTGCCACTCACAGTGAGTGTGCCGACATTGGTAATTTTATCCGTACTGCTTGTGCCTGAGTCGGTTGTAAGCGCAACACTTGGTGCTGCAACTTGTGTGTCGTAGGTGAATGTATAAATTGTTTCGGGCGACACGTTGCCAGCAGCATCGGTTTGACGAACATGCACAGTATTACTGCCTTGTGTTAAGGCAGGTGCAGTTGCACTCCATGTTGTGCCATCCGCACTGTATTGAACGGTTGCACCATTTTCACCGCTTACAGTGAGTGTGCCGACATTGGTAATTTTATCTGAGCTACTGCTGCCGGAATCGGTTGCAAGTGCAACACTCGGTGCCGCAACTTGTGTGTCGTAGGTGAATGTATAACTTGTCGCAGCAGAGACATTACCGGCGACATCTGTTTGTCGAACATATATTGTGTTTTCACCTTGTGTGAGTGTAGGTGCGGTTGAACTCCAGGTTGTGCCATCTGCGCTGTATTGAACGAGTGCGCCACTTTCGGTGCCGCTGACAGTCAAGGTACCGACGTTGGTAATTTTATCCGAGCTGCTGCTACCGGAATCGGTTGTCAGTGCAACACTCGGAGCTGCAACTTGTGTGTCATACGTGAATGTGTAGGTTGTTGCAGCAGAGACATTACCAGCCACATCGGTTTGTCGAACATAGACCGTGTTTGAACCTTGTGTGAGTGCAGGTGCGGTTGAACTCCACGTCGTGCCGTCTGCACTGTATTGAACGAGTGCGCCGCTTTCTGTGCCACTGACAGTGAGTGTGCCGACGTTGGTAATTTTATCTGAGCTACTGCTACCGGAATCGGTTGTCAGTGCAACACTCGGTGCTGCAACTTGTGTGTCAT